>QGUH01001358.1 GCA_003242355.1 Pseudomonadota bacterium | reverse complement strand
CTCCAGTCCACCCCCCCGCGCGAATTCCACCGCCCCCCCCTTTGTCCCCCCGGGCCCCGCGTTGAACCGCCCCTTCGGGTCCGGCAGCTTCGCCCCGTGAAAGAACGTGACCTTCACCTTGTCCTTGTGCGCGTTCGCCAAGACGTACATCCCCGAGTGCGACCACACCGGCGTCCCCATCCACTTCCACTCCTCCACCACGGCCGGGTCCACCTCGTGAATCAGCCGCCGGATCTCCGCCAGGCGCTCCCCGCGCCAGTCCCCCAACGTTTCGATAAGCGCTTCGATACGCTGCGCGGCCCCACCCGTCGGCGCGCGGACGGACGGCGCGGCCGGCGCTTTGCGCGGCTTCTCGACGGGGGCGCGACGAGATCGCTTCGGGGTCTTCGCCGAGCCGGTGGTGCTCGCCTTGGCCCCTGCGGTCGCGCGTGCGCGAGGCTTCTCGGCAGCAGCGCGTGAACCCTTCGCCGCCGTCGCCGATGCGGCGCCGCGGAACGTCTTCGCGGCCTTCACCGACCCGGCGGCGCTCGCCTTACCGCCCGCGGTCGCACCCGTCCGAGCCTTCTGGCTGCCCGCGCGCGACGCCTTCGTGGCGCTCCCGCGAGCGGCGGCAGCCTTGCGCCCCGCTGGCGCGCGCGCGCCAGCGCCCTGCTGGCGCACGCTCCGCTTCGCAACCCTCGGCGATGCGGCAGCGCGTGGCGCTCTCGCCAGCTCCGGGGCTTTCCGTAACGTCAGTGCCTTCTTCGATGACGTGCGTGGCATCTCGACCCCCGAGCGTACGCCGCTCCGCGAGCGCTGCGATCGGCGGACCGCACGCCGCGTCCGCGCCCTCGCCGTCCGCTTGGGGCGTCCCCCTCGCGGCGCGCTCTTCGCGCGGCACACTGTTCGGCCGCGCGCACGCTGTTACCGCCCGTCGCGTCCGCGCCTTCGCCGTCCGCTTGGGGCGTCCCCCTCGCGGCGCGCTCTTCGCGCGGCACGCTGTTCGGCCGCGCGCACGCTGTTCGGCCGTGCGATCAGAATCCCGAGCCGGGGCCCGCCGTGCAAATCCTCGCGGATCGGGCTTGACGGAGGCGCTCCAGTAGCTAGTCTCTCGCCCCCGATTCCAGCGTAGCTCAGTCGGTAGAGCAGGCGGCTGTTAACCGCCGGGTCCTTGGTTCGAGTCCAAGCGCTGGAGCCATTTCCTCCTCCTCGCGAACTTCGCGGGAGGCATCATTCAACAGCGGCCCCGAGGAGCGATCCTCGGGGCCGTTGCCTTTTCCGCCCTGTTTTCCCGAGGGTTTGCGCGTCGGCGAGCGTCGCGGGCGCTGGGACAGCGTTCGCGCAGAGAACGCTGGGGGGCGCGCGACCGGGGCGCGCGGGACGGCGTTCGCGCTCTCTTCTCTGGCCTGAGGGGAGAGAGAAGCCGAGAGCGTTTAACAGCGGAGGGCCTTCGGGCGGGACGGAGGCGCTGACGTTTAACTGGCCTCGGCGACGGGCGCTGGTGAGCGGCTGGGCGATTGCGTGTGGCGGTGGCCGATGGGCGTTGCAG
>QGUH01001357.1 GCA_003242355.1 Pseudomonadota bacterium | reverse complement strand
CTCGGAGAAGATTCTCGAGGCCGCAGACATCGCCGACAACATCGAACAACACTTGTCGAGGTTTCCGGACGAGGGCTCGCTCGGCTTCTGGCTACAGTGCCCCGTCGGCCAGAACGCCCCGTCGTTCGCCCCGCAGATGCCGTGGATCGGGCTCCACTTCGTGCTCCACGATCAGTGGTCCCGCGGCTCCAATTCGACGCACGGGCTCAACAACGGCCAGGTCAACATCACGAACTACATGTTCTGGAAGCTCCACGGCTGGATCGACAACGTCTGGGAGAAGTACCGCGTGGCCAAGGGCCTCACGACCGATCCTGCGGCCATGCAGAAGTACCGGCAGGACATGATCGCCCAGTGCCGCGAGATGGACATCGAGATCGAGATCCTGAAGCAAAACGGCAACCCGGACGCCGTGCCGGATTGCCCGCCCACCGTGGACGAAACCGGCGAGTTCCACACCAAGGTACGCCCCCTCTTCGAGAGCGACTCCAACCGCTGTGCCGGCTGCCACGGCCCGACACTCACCTCACCCTACGCCGGGCTCACCCTCGGCGGTGCCATCTCGAGCAAGTGCATCGTCGACCGACTCAAGCGCGAGTCCGTCAACGGCGGGCAGTTCAAGCTCGTGGAGCCCGGGCAGCCCGAAAAGAGCTGGCTCTACCTGAAGGCCGCCGGCCTCGCCGACACCGCGGGTTGCGTACCGCGAGACGCCAACGGCATGTGCAACACCGCGGCCATGCCGCCGACCGGTCGCACCATGACCGACGCGGAGCTCGAAATCCTCCGCAAGTGGATCGCCGACGGCGCCAACTACTGACGCTCTCGCCGCTAGACCACCAACGTCGTAGGAAGTCCCCGAAACCCGGGGCCGAGCAACCGAACCCAGCTCGGTTTTTCATTCTCCCAACGCGGAGCCAAAGCGTAGCCCTTGTCGAGGATCGAACCGACCTCGGGGTCCGCATACAGCGTGTTCACTATGGCTGCTTCGAGCCGAGCCAAAAAGCGGCGCTCTTTGGGCGTTGAAATCACGAAAATGCGAGTCGCTTTCGACTGGGCCAGCGTGAGCGGAGCCACTTCGTGCGCTTCCCCACGTGGAGGTCCGCCACGTCGAGGACATTGTAGGTGCCCGCCAAGAACTCTCTTGAGTGCGTCGCGAGCCTCGATCGAATCGGCTGTGACGTCTGCCCCACCCAGTAGATCGAGTTTCCTTCGGCAGTCGGCACCGTGAACAGATAGATGCCGCACTTCCGGCCCTCGGGGACGTCGAAGAGCCGCGGAGGTGAGCCGTCGGAAGCGATCCACGAGAAGGGTCCGACCGCTTCAAGCTCGAGCATGGCCGAGGATGCTTCAATGCGGTTGCCCATCCAACTAAGCACTTGGCGTTAACTACCGCTCCACCGCTCCTACGCCCTGACGTCGAAATCGCACAAAGCCTCGACGTACTCCTTCGAGCCGTCGCGGAGCCAGCCGTCGAGTTGGGCGACGTCTTTGAGTTGTTGGCCGCGCGGGCGCGGGACGCAGAAGAACTC
>QGUH01001356.1 GCA_003242355.1 Pseudomonadota bacterium | reverse complement strand
CCGCGGAGCTGCGACGCATCGACGAGCTCCGCCGCGAGCCGCTCGCGCATCGTCTTCTCGCCGCGTTCGCGCGCGTGCGTCACCAGCCAGCGCATGGCCAAGGCGACGCGCCGCTCCGGGCGAACCTCGACGGGAACCTGATAGGTGGCGCCGCCCACGCGCCGGCTCTTGACCTCGAGCTTCGGCTTCACGTTGTCGAGCGCCTTGCGGAAGACCTCGAGCGGCTCCTCCTTGAAGCGGCTCTGGATGATGTCGAAGGCGCCGTAGAGAATGCCTTCGGCAACCGACTTCTTCCCCGCCAGCATCAAGCTGTTCGTGAACTTGGCGACCAGCTTGTCCTTGTACTTCGGGTCGGGCAGGATCTTGCGCTTGGGAACGTCACGGCGACGCGGCATGGTTCTCTTCTCCGGTGTTCGGGGCTACCGTCACTGCTTCGGCCGCTTGACGCCGTACTTCGAGCGCTTGCGGTTGCGGTTCGCCTTGTTCGTGCTGCTCGGGCCGATCGCCCCGGAGGCGTCGAGGGTGCCCCGCACCACGTGGTAGCGAACACCCGGCAGGTCCTTCACACGGCCTCCGCGGATCAGCACCACGCTGTGCTCCTGGAGGTTGTGGCCCTCGCCCGGGATGTAGCTGATGACCTCCATCTGGTTGGAGAGCCGCACGCGGCACACCTTGCGCAGAGCGGAGTTCGGCTTCTTCGGCGTCGTGGTGTAGACGCGCAAACAAACGCCGCGCTTCTGCGGACAAGAGCGCAAGGCAGGCGAAGCCGTGCGGGCGCGGAGCGCCTCCCTTCCGTGGCGAACGAGCTGCTGAATCGTGGGCATTGGAACTTGTCTACCTGTGCGCCGGACGGACCCGGGGCTCGAGGGGACCGGGAGGGTACCCAGAGCCGGCCCCCTGTCAAGTCCCGGGGTGCACCTCCGCGCCGCTTTCCCTCGATGGCCTTCCAATACCATCTCGGAAGCCACCCGACTGACGCTTTCTCGGCACGGCCTCCCGTGTGGTCCAGTCCCAGGTGAGCGCGACGGAGGATGAGCGCGACGGAGGCGGGCGCTGCCGGTTCTGCTCGGGCCTGCCCTCCCCGGCGGCCCGGGCTCCCCGGCGGCCCGGGCGCCCGTCGCCCGACGGACACGGGGGGACACCCGGCTCGGGCGCGCAGCGCGCTCCCCGTATCCCCGACCACCCGGACCCCTTCCGCCCTACCTTTCCTCCCAGAAGCTTCCTGGCTGGCCCTGCGCGCCATCCGGTGAGCGAGCGCGCCTCGGCCTCGTTTCCTCGCGGGCGACGCGTGCGCGCTCGGCACGCCACACCACCCTTGCGAGTTTCCTTCTCGTACCCGCTCTCCGTCGGCCGAGTCACGGAAACGCGCGCCGACGGTCGCTTTCCCCAACGGCGACGGCGCACCGAGCCGATACCGATCGTGCTGCCCTCGTCTCGGTCGTGCGACGAGACGAGATGCCTCTGATCACTCGTGACGACGAGCTCGTGTCGAGGCACGACGACGACGCGCCCCTCCCGTTGATTCGGCG
>QGUH01000338.1 GCA_003242355.1 Pseudomonadota bacterium | reverse complement strand
GTGCGGCGGGTTGGAGTCGCGGCCGTTGCGCGTCGAGCCGCCGCCTTTTTTGTGTGCCATGGTTCAGCCTTTCACTCCCGTGATGCGCACCGCCGTGAAGGCCTGGCGGTGGCCGGCCTTGCGGCGCGAGCGCTTGCGCCGCCGGAACTTGAAGACGACGAGCTTTTCGCCGCGCCCGTGCTCGACGATCTCGCCCTCGACCGCTGCACCGCTGACGAGCGGCTGGCCCAGGCGGGGCGTATCGCCGCCGAGCGCGAGAACCTCGTTGAACGTCACCTTGTCGCCGGGCGCGCCGGCCAGGGTGGCAACCCGGACCACGTCGCCTTCGGCGACTCGATACTGCTTTCCGCCCGTGCGGATGACTGCATAGGCCATGGGAGGGGCGCGGAAGCTAGTCCACGACGACCCGCCGTGCAAGCTCGGGGCCTCGGTCCGCTCGCCGCCCGCTCCAGAAGCGCTTCGGTTGCCCGCCTCGCCCGCGGCGAGTCGCACGCGCGCTCGCGGGGAGGGCGGCGAGGGCCGCCCTCCCCGTCCAAGGAAGTTCCAAGCCAATTCAGCGGATCCAAAGGCATTTCGGCCAAGTTTGGCGCCGGGTTCGGGAAAGCGGCTCCTGGGCCGGCCCGAGCGTCGCCGGCTCGGGGAGCGCCGGCTCGAGCCTTGCCGGCCTCGGGGTCAGAAGTTCGCGAGGACGGCGTTTGCCCGAGCCTGCTCCGCGTCCACCGCCGAGCGCGCCTGTTGCTGGAGCTGGTCGATGGTCGACGTGGCGTTGTCCATCGCCTTCGCCAGACGGTTCGCTGCCATCGAGGCCTGGGCGCCGGCGTCGTTGGCGCGCTCGGCTCGCGCCGCGGCTCGGTCCCGGGCGCGACCGAACACGCCTTCCCCCAAGAGCCCGGCGGGTTCCTTGACCAAGTTTCCGAACGAATCGAGGCGCTCCGCAGCATCGCCCGCCGCGAACGTGCTGGCGAACGAGAACCCTGCGCCCACCGTTCGGAGGCCGCAAGAGACCAACGCGGCGAAGAACGCGTTGTCGGCGGCTTCGAGCCGCTCTCGATACTCGCGCTCGGCTTGAATCTCGAGTTGCTTTTCGGCCGCCGCGTAAGCTTCGTTCGCCTGTTTGCGCGCGAGATCCTGGTGCTCGATGAGCAAGGCCGCGACGGCCGCGCCCGCGGTGGTGAACTCGAACGTTTCGGTCGCAGTGGCGGCGTGCTCCGCGAGAGCCTCGTCGGGCTCCCACGATTCCGGCACGTATCGGCTCTGCGCCCCAATGCCGTCGATCGAGGACATCAGCGACCTCCCCAGTTTTGAATGATGTATTCGGAGTTGTAGGCGCGTTCTGCCTGAATGCGCGCGCCGACGTGCGCCGTGTTCTGCGCATCGGCGGCGACGGCGCGCAGCTGACCGAGCGCGCGCTCGATGGCAAGGCGCACGATCTCTTGCTGATCCGAAGCACGCTCGGCGCGCGCGTTCGCGCGATCGCGCTCCCGGATGTGCTGGGCTTCGACCGCGCCAGCGCCGATTCCCACTGCCTGCGCTGCACCCGCCGTGGCCTGCGCGGCCTTTGCGATATCGGCGAAGACGCCGGCCGCCTTGCCGAGCCCCGTGCCTCCTGCCACGCCGGAGCAGGCCGCCGTGGCGGCTGCTGCGAGGGAGAGGGCCAGGGTCACGTATTCGGGCGCGCCGAGCTCCTTGGCGAGCTCGGCCCCGGCCGTGCACGCGAGCGCGACGAAGAGCAGGGGCGTCGCGCTCCCGCCCGTGGCACCAATCACGGCGACCGCGGCGACGAGCTCGGCGATCTTCGCGACGTCGATCCCGAAGAAGTCCGCGATGCTCCCCCAGAACCCCGCGTCCTCCTGGGCTTTCATGGCTTCTTCGATCTGACGCTGGATTTCCGCGCGCAGCCGCTCCGTTTCCTGGCACGAAAGCTCGACGGAAACGCGCGCGGCAGAGCGGCGTTCCGCCGTGCTCTGGGCGAGCAGCGCGAGTAGCGCGCCGTCGGGACCGAGCGGAGTGAGGGATTCCAGGGTCGGACCCATCGCAGGTGCGGCGCAGGCTGAATGAACCGAATTCATGGGCGTTGCCTTTCCGACGAGCGCTCTGGCTTCACGCCTTGATGTTCATGATGGTGGCGTTCAGCGTCTGATCTTGCGCAGCGATCATGTTCGACGCGAGCTGCGTGGCTTGCGAAATCTGCCCGTTGAGCTCCTGGATCTTGATGAGCGCGAGCTGATCGGACGTGCCGAGGGACGTGATCGTGCCGTCGAGGTGGGTAATCCAGCTTTCGGACGACTGCATGTAGGTGTCGACGCGCGACTCTTCCGCAACGCCCGCGATGTTGCCGAGCATGCCCTCGGTTCCTGGGTCGAGCAGGCCGCGCGTGCCGCTTCCGAACTGGTCCAGGATGGCCTGTGCCTTCGCGTGAACGTCGCCGGCGACCGCCCCATCTTCCTTCGCTCGCTGCAAGAGCGACTTGAGCTCCGTGAGCATCTTGGTGAGGTCGCGCCGGGCCTCCGTCCCCATCATGTGCCAGCGCATGTCGTCGTACGTATTTCCCGTGGTGAGAGCGAGCCAGGCGAGCAGCTCTCCGCTCGAGATGTAGCCGCTGCCCGCCGAAGGATCGAAGCCGGCGGTGTTCGTCCACGCGTACGGCACCTCCTCCTCGGGGAGGTACGCATTGGTGGTCGCGTTGACGGAGTCAGTCGAAATCGTCATGGTGAATGCTCCTTCGTTGGGTTGTGGGCCCGCGGTGCGGGCGAAGAGTGGTGGTGACGGGAGACCCTTCGGTCCGATCGCGGCGCGAGTTGCGTGATTGGGAGATGCAGCGAAAAACGGGCGAAAGAGGGCGTTACACGAGCGCTCCAGCGGGGGTGCCTGCGGGACCGCACGAGCATTCGTCTCGCCGAAGCGTCGTGCGTTCCTTCACGCCTTGACGTTCGTGATGGTGGCGGTCAGCGCCCGATCGTGCGCAGCGATGATGTTCGACGCGAGCTGCGTGGCTTGCGAGATCTGCCCGTTGAGCTCCTGAATCTTGATGAGCGCGAGCTGATCGGACGTGCCGAGGGACGTGATGGTGCCGTCGAGGTGCGTGATCCAGCTCTCGGACGCCTTCCGGTAGTCGGTCGCGGCGTCGAAGTGCCGGCTGCCGTGCGTTTCCATCCTGCGCCCGCCCTGTTGGGTGGCCTGCTCCAGCTGGCGCTCGTGCTCCGCCTTCTCTTGCTTCACCTCTGCGTCGACGGCGACGATTTCGTCGAGCAACGCTCGCGTTCCCGGATCGAGCACCCCGTACGCGCTGCCGCCGAACCGATCGAGGATCTGCTGCGCCTTCGCGTGAATGTCGCCCGCGACGCCGTTGGTCTCTTTCACCTGCTGTAGGAGTGACTTCAGCTCCGTGAGCATCTTGGTGAGGTCGCGCCGCGCCTCGGTCCCCATCATGTGCCAGCGCATGTCGTCGTAGGTGTTCCCGGTGGTGAGCGCGAGCCAGGCGAGCAGCTCTCCGCTGGAGATGTATCCGCTGGCTGCGGCGGGCTCGAAGCCCGTCGTTTCGGCCCACGCGTACGGTGCCGCCTCCTGTTCCGGGGCGGAGAGATCGGCGGGAGACGTCGGATAGCCAGGCGAGATGGGGGTCGTCATGGGGGCGCTTCCAGTCGGGGCCCGGAGCGGGCCTTGGGTGTGCCTCCCTTCGGCTCCCCCTCGCCGCGAGTTGCTAACGAAAGCGACGGAACCCCGGAATGCGTCGAAACAAAGGAAAGCAGCGCCGAGCCGGGGACCGGCGGGGACGAAGGACCCAGCCGAATTCGGTTTGCAGAGAACGCCGACGACGAAACGGTGGAAACGCGCCGAAACGGCGCGCCGACGAGGGCGCGTTCCGACCGCTCGCCGACACGTCGAAGGACCGTCGGCCCGCACACGGAACAGAGTGTCCCGCACACGGAGCAGAGTGTGGGAAGGGGCTCGACCGAGCTTCCGGGCGCCTCCTTGGTGGTGAGAAGTGAGCAAACCTGAGGGAAGAACCCGGATGGACCTTCGACGCGGAGCCGGCTACGGTGAAAGGTCGTGGGCTGCCGGCGGTTTTCTCGACTATCGCTCGTCGCCGTCGTTCTCTGCGTGCACGCCTTCGCGCCAGCCGGATGGGCGGCGCCCCGCGCGAAAAAGAAGGCGCCCGCGGCGCGTGCGCCCGCGGCAGCTGCCGCGCCGAGCGACACCGAAACACGAGAGGGTGAACCGAAAGAGGCGCAATCGGAGGAGGCGGCCGGAACCGTTCGCGCCGCGGGAACGAAGGCGACCGTAAAGCCTACGACGAAGGGCGCCGTTCGCGAGAAGGAGGGACCCGAAGGCGTGAAGACCTACGAGTTCGGAGCCATCGAAGTCGAGGGTCGCCTGCGCTCTCCGCAACTTCTCTACTTCTTGCGGCGCGTGCGTGCCGAGTTCGATGCCGGGACGCTCGGCCATCGATCGTTCATGGGTGAGCTTCGCACGACCCGTCACCATCCGGCATTCCGATGAAGGCTTCGCCATCGCCAACTCTCGCGCTCCGCGCTGCCACCGTCTGGGGGACGACCGTTCTTTCGACCCGCCTGCTCGCGCAGGGTGAGTCGCTGCGATTGGGCGGCGAAGGCGCCCTCGGCGAGCGTCCCGACGGCACCGAGATGGCCGAGTTGCCCATCCGCGCGGTGGCTACGGGCTGGGAGCTCGACGCGCGCGGTGCGACCGGGGGTGAGATCGTGCTGCGCGGGCGGCCCGAGAATCCTGCCGCGCTCGGGCGGGCCGGTGCGCCGATTCCCATCGTTCCGGGCGACTACGGGTTGGTGCAGTACGGCACCTTCTCGATCTTTTTCCAGTTCACCGACCAACCCGAGCCGCTCAAGAAGCGCCAGCGGATCGGGTGGTCGCTCGTCCTCTCGTTCCTGTTCTCGTGCATCGCCGTCGGCGGTGGGCTCGCGCTCATTTGGGCGATCACCACGCCCCCCGTCATTCCGAAGCCGCTCGAGCTGACGAGCCAAGTCGAGCTCGCCAAGCGCTTCAACGTGAATCCGGAAGAGCTCATCGCGCCTCCCGAGAAAGCGGCGGGCGACGAAGCTGCGGGCCCCAAAGATCCGGGCGTCCGAGACAAGAAGGAGCAGGGCGGCGGCAAGCGGAAGAAAGGGGAGGAAGGCAAGGTCGGTCACAACGCGCGTGCCGAAAAGACGGAAGACCCGGGCGACATCGGCCCGGCTCTCGGCGGCATGGCCGAAGCGCTCTCGAGCGAGGTCGGCGACGAGGTGAAGAAGACGCTGAGCACGATCACCTCGGCCGCGGAGGCTCTCGCGGCCTTGCTTTCCGAAAACTTTGTCTTCGG
>QGUH01001355.1 GCA_003242355.1 Pseudomonadota bacterium | reverse complement strand
CACCCACACCTTCCCCTCTTTTTTTGTCCGGCGCCTCACATGTACGACCGAGCTCGCCCCCAACGCGCCCCCCCACTCCTCGGTCGCGCCGCTCAACGAAGCCACGCGACCGAGCTCACCCTCAACGCGCCCCCCACTCCTCGGTCATGCCGCCAACCACGCGGCACGACCGAGCTCACTGCCCCACGATCCCGATCTTCGCTTCGTAGACCAGCTTCCCGAGCTCGGGGTCCGTGAGCACGATCTGGTAGTCGTTCGGAACCTCGAGCGTGATCGAGTCGGGAACCGCCTTGGGAGCCGTCCCCTGATCCTTGCCCGTCGGCTTCAGCACGACGCTGTTGCCAGTTTCATCCGCGAACTCGACGGGAATCTTGCTCAAGTTCACGAGCACCTGGCCCTTGCGGCGAATCTTCAGGAAGTACCACTTGCCGTTCTCTTCCTTGAGCGCGACGCCATCCACCTGGATCTTCGCCTTCTCCTTGGCCATGCAGTCGGCGTTCTTCTTCGCGTCGCCCTTCGACTTCTCCTCACACTCCTTCTCTGCCTTCTGCATCACGTCGGACTGGTTGAAGGAGAACATGAAGATCGTGTCCGGCGCGGTGACGATGTCGCGCGGGGTGCGCCCTCCCGGCAACGTGCTCCCTCCCGAGCTCTCCTCCGTAGCTCCTGCAGGATCCGCCTCGGATTCCGAGCTCGCGGCCGCCGTTTCCTCAGCAGGCGCCGCTGCCTCCGCTGCTGCAGCGGCCGGCGCCGCCGGCTCCTGCGAAGCGGCCTGACTGCCACCACAAGCAGCGATCCCCAACGACACACACAGAAGTACCGATCGGTTCAGACGCATGGCGCCTCGTAACACGGACCGGCCCCTGCCGAAAACATGCCCCCATCCCCTCAAACCACCCCAAAATTCTCCACCCAACGCGTCATTCCCATCGCTCCCGCGCCCGCTCGAACGGAACCCTCCGCCGCGCATCCCCACAGCCCCCGCCCCACGGCTCCCGTCGCTCACGGTTGCGCAACGCAGGGGGACGCCCCACTCGCGAGGAGCGCTACTGAACACCGAGCAACGAAGCTTCGATCCATCACCGCCAACACACGACTTCGAAGAAAGCGCGCTCCCGAAGAAGCGATCACCGCAGCGCACCGGTTCCCCGCAACCGAACAACCAGAACACACCGAGCCGCCCTCGGCAGTCATCGCCCACCCACCGCATCGCAAGCATTCGCACCAGCTCCAAAAGCGCAGCCCGACGCCCCAACCCCCGCCCGCGCAATAGCCACCGACCCACGTCGTGGGGCCACCCCACGCCGTGGGACTAGGTCGAACGAGGAGCGCAGCCGAAGGCCACCAACATCCGCCCCGCGCAATAGCCGCCGACCCACGTCGCGACCGACCCACGCCGTGGGAGGGATTCGAGCCGGCCATCACCGCACGCCTATGAGGCCCCCGAGGAGCGCAGCCCCCGAAGGGGGCGAGCACCGCAGGGAACCCTCGGGCCGTCCCCCCGCATGCCTATCGCCGCTCCCCGATGCCC
>QGUH01000337.1 GCA_003242355.1 Pseudomonadota bacterium | reverse complement strand
GCGCAGGGGTGCTCTTCCGAGCGGCGAAGTCGGGAATCGCCGCGTTGAGCGCGACGACGCGAGACTCGCATTCGCCGCAACCGCTGGGGTTCATCGGGATGATCTGCGCGAGCAGCACGATCACGCTCGCGTTCTCGGCGCGCGCTGCGTCGATCACGGCGCCGTACGCGTCGAGGATCGTCTGCGTCGGCACCGCGTTCCACACGTCGTTCGTCCCGAAGTGCATCAGCACGACGTCGGGGCGGCCCATTCGAAACCACGAGACGAGCTCGCCCGCCTTGCTCCCGCCGTTCGCGAGGTCGCGGACGAGATAGCCCCCGTGCCCTTCGCTCTGCACGTTGGGCGCGCCGTTGCACGCCTGGTTGTTGAGCACCGTGCCCACGAACTCGAAGTTCGTGTAGCGTGCGTCTCTCAGCTTCTTCGAGAGCTGTTGCGGGTAGCACGACGTGCCCGTGATCGAGTCGCCGAGCGGCATGATGCGCCAGGGGCCGCCATGGCTCGGCTGCGTCGGGCCGCTGGAGCCACCGCCCGATCCCGATGCGCCCGCGTCGTCGCCTGCATTGCCGCCGCCCGCGCTTTCGCCGGAGCCCGACGTGCCCGCGTTGCTGCTGGCGTTGCCGCCATCGTTGGCGCTTTCGCCACCGCTGCCGGCGTTTGCCGCGCCCGCGCTCGGTGCGCCGGAGCTTCCCGCCGTGCCCCCGGTGCTCGGCGCGCCCGAGCCCGCCGTCCCCCCCGAGGGAATCCCGCCCGTCGAGCGCGGGGGCGCGCCGCCGGTTCCGTCCCCGTTCGTGCCATCGCTCTCGGTCCCGGTGGTTGCCCCGGTGGAAGGCGAACCGCCGGTGCCGCTCGGTGTGGCTCCGCCGCTCGCGCTGCCGTTGGAGCCGGTCAGGGTTCCACCGCTCGCCGAAGACGCGCCACCCTGCGCGTTGCCCCCCGACGGTGTCACCATGGCTCCCCCACTCGTCGCGTCCGTTCCGTCGCGCAGGCGATTATCGCCGGACGCGTTCGTGCCCGTGCAGGCGAAGAAGAGGCGGGCCCCGAGCGCCACGGACACGCCGAGCAGAGCGCCCCGTCCGGTCACGAACGGAGAGAGGAAGGTGCGGAACCGAGTGCTACTCACGCGCATCGTTCCTGGCGTCGTCTTCACGGAGCTTTGGGGGGGGCGTGCGCGCCATCGAAGAGGCAGCCCGCGAGCGCCGGGTCGGCGTTGCCTCTTACATCGGTGAGGGCCGGGAAGCACCCGGAGCTGCGAAGGAAAAGCTCTTTCCATTCGCTTGCGGCGCAAAGTTCGAGCGAGCTGGAACCGATTCCGTGCGCAAAACGACGTAGATTCTCGGCCTTCCCCGAGCAGCACGCTCGAAATCTGGGTTAGGAACGGCGCATGAGCGCACTCGCTGGACGTCGCATCCTCATCACCGGAATCTCGCGCGGGGTTGGTTTCGAAACGGCGCGGTCGTTCCTCGCCGAAGGCGCCGAGCTCGTGGGCACGGCGAGCGATCCGGCGCGGCTCGAAGCGGCGCGGCGCGCGCTCGATCCCGAGGGGCGCCGTCTCACCGTCGTAGCTGCCGACCTCACCGACCCGAGCGCTCCGGAGGTGATCGCGCGCGCGGCCCGCGAGCGCTGGGGCGCGCTCGACGTGTTGTTCAACAACGCGGGCGTGCAACTCGACGGCTCCGCGCGCGGATTGCTCGACGGAACGGAAGCGGTGTTCGAGCGCTCGCTCGACGTGAATCTGCGCGCACCCTATCGGCTCTGCCGCGCGTGCCTGCCGCTGCTCCTCGAAGGGAGAGAGCCGCGCATCGTCATGGTCAGCTCCGGCGCCGGCAACTTCGAGAGCATGCGCTCGCCGGGCATTGCGAGTTACCGGCTGAGCAAGTGGGCCCTCAACGGCCTCACGATGCTGCTCGCTACCGAACTCGCCGGGAAAGTCGCCGTGAACGCCTTCGATCCCGGTTGGGTCAAGACCGACCTCGGTGGTCCGAACGCGCCCGGCACCCCGGTCGAATCCGCGCGCGGCGCGCTTGCTCTCGTGACTTTGCCGTTTTCGGAAACCGGCAAGTTCTGGAAGGACGGCAGCGAGATTCCGTTCTGACGGAGTGATGCGGTAGCGCGCTGGCTCGTCCTCTCCGAGGCGGCGCGCACCAATGCTGGGACGGCGCGAGTGCCGGTTGTGGCGTCTGGGGCGTTGAGCGAGCACCTCGCCGTCATCCGTGTTGCGGACGTCCGCGTGCTGCCTGACGGGTTTCGTTATCCGAGGGACTCGATCGAGCACTCTCCACGGATGTTCATCTGCTGCCCAACTCGTTTCGGGGAACGGCTTCCCACGCCCCCTTCGAAAGCGGGTCGAGCGTCCGCGCTCAGTGCGTGAGAGCAGTTGCGACCATCCGCGCACGCTCCAGGCGATCGGTGGAGCATCCGCACCGGTCGGCGGTTTGCCGGGCGATGGTCATGAGGACGCTACAGCGATCACGCAGCCATCGACCCACCAATGCCGAGCCACGCCCGAGGTGCAGTGGACTTACGTGAGGCGACTGCGCTCCCGCGCGGTGCGGGGGAGTTCTGCGGCGCCCGTGGCAGTTGCGGCGGTCGTGACCTTGCCCAAAGCGACGCAGAGCATTCCTCCGGCGGTGCGGCGTCACGTCTTTCACCGCGACCGGGGGCGCTGTGTCGTGCCGGGCTGTCGGTTCGGGGGCTTTCTGGATGCCCACCATCTCCGTCCGCAGGCAGAAGGTGGGACGCACGAAGCCGAGAATCTCGTCATGCTGTGCGGGAACCACCATATCGACCTGCACCTGGGTCGGCCTTCGATCGAGGGGACGATGTTCGCGCCCGGCGCTGCGATGCCGACGGGCACTGACCGAGGCGGTCGGCTGAAAACGCAGTCGGGGTCGGGCCAGCGTGCTTCGCGCGCCGCGCGTGGGAGCCGCCGGTGCTCGGAATGCTGCCGCCCGTGCCCGGACTGCCGCCGTTGGTGCCCGATGCGGCGTCGGAACCCGGCGCGGGAAGCGAAGGTCGACACGCGAGGCTACGGCACACCGTCGACCGACCGAGCCAGGCGATCGCGCCCGCTGCGCCCCTACGGAAGAACTCGCCGACGGCGGAGAGCGACTACGCCGCTGGCGCCACCGAATCGCCATCGCCGCTCGGGCTCGCGGCCTCTGCTTTCGCGATGAACTCGCGCACGCAGGGGTACACCGATTCACGCCATCGCCGTCCGCTGAACACACCGTAGTGCCCCGCGCTCCGGACGGTCATGGCCTGTTTGAGCTCCCCCGGAACTCCCGCGCAGAGCTCGTGCACCGCATGGGTTTGTCCGGGCCCGGAGATGTCGTCGAGCTCGCCTTCGACGCTCAACATCGCCGTTTCGGTGATGACCTCGGGGGTGACGAGCTCGCCCTGCACGCGCCAGAGGCCGCGCGGCAGCTGATACTCCTGGAACACGATCCGAATGCAGTCGAGGTAGTACTCGGCGGCCATGTCGAGCACCGCGTTGTACTCGTCGTAGAAGCGGCGGTGCGCCGCAGCATCCTCGAGATCGCCCCGAACCAGGTGTTGATAGAAGTTCCAGTGCGAGCTCATGTGCCGCCCCGGGTTCATGGCGATGAAGCCAGCGTGCTGCAGAAAGCCGGGATAAACGCGGCGACCCTTTCCCGGGTAGTTGGCTGGCACCTCGTGCACGAGGCACGTCTCGAACCAGCTGAGTGGCTTGCGGGTGGCGAGGTCGTTGACCTGAGTCGGGCTGCGACGCGGGTCGATGGGACCGCCCATCATGGTGAGGCTCTTCGGGACGGGCTCCCCACGCGCCGCCATGAGCGCCACGGCGGCCAGCGCGGGCACGGTGGCCTGGCAAACCGCGATCACGTGGAGACGGCGGGCCCCGATGTGCCGGATGAAGTCGTGCAGGTAGGTGATGTAGTCGTCCAGCGAGAACGCTCCCTGATCGAGCGGCACCATCCGAGCGTCGGTCCAGTCCGTGATGAATACCTTGTGGTCGCGCAAAAGCGTGCGCACGGTGTCCCGCAGCAGCGTCGCGTGGTGCCCGGAAAGGGGAGCCACGACGAGCACGACCGGATCGCGCTTCAACCTCGAGATCACCTCCGGCTGATCGCTGTAGCGCTTGAAGCGCAGCAGGCGACAGAAGGGGCGGGTGAGCACCGTCTGCTCGACCACCGGCACCGTGACCCCTCCTATCTGCACGGAGTGAATGCCGAACTCCGGCTTCGTGTACTCCTTGCCGAGGCGGTAGAATAGCTCGTAGCCAGCGGCGATTTCCGTGGCGCCGGGCAGCTGTGCGAGCCAGCTTCCGGGCGTCGAGAACATCGCAGCCACCGCGTGCGCCAGGTGGGAGGCTGGTTTCAGCAGCGAGCGGTTGAATTCGTGCAGGTGATAAAGCATGGCGCGGTTGCACGACCTCCGTTCGACTTCGGAGCCCATGCAGAAGCGAATGCGTCCGCGCGAGGAGCAGGCGACTGCTCTCGAAGGGATGCTCGCGCGAAAACAGAGCACAGTATCGGGCGCGCTTCCGGAAAAGTCCAGACCCGACTGCGGAGCTTCCCACACGAGCGCAACCCCATCAACTCGCGCGCTCGGCTCTCGGAGCATCGCGTCGCAAAGGCGAGACACGCCGACGCGCCGCGGTAACCGCGAAACGCCGTTTGCCCGAAACGCGATTTGCCTGGAAACGCGATGACCGAAAGTACTGACGAGGTGGCGCCTTCGACGGCAAATGCGGCTTTGCCGCGCACTGCATGGGCTCCGACTCTCGTCGAGGTGCTGGGACTACATCGTCGCCACGCGGGGGAGCCTCGTTTCGCTCACTCTCACCCTAAGGCGACACGAGCTCTCGGCGGCTCCACGGAGCTCGCGATCCTGCGGTCGCATCCAGCGGCGACACTACCGGCGAGCGTCACGGAGGCGCCGGCGTCGCGATCACCGCCCGATCGCCGTTTGGCGCCGCCGTTTCGATCACTGCACGGTCCAGTCGCCGTCGACGACGATGACCCGTCCGGTGACGTTGCGCGCGGTGGATGAGACGAGGAAGGCGGCGATGCCGATCACTGCGCGGTCCAACCGCCGTCGACGACGATGCCCGTCCGGTGACGTTGCGCGTGGTGGATGAGACGAGGAAGGCGGTGATGCCGCTCACTGCACGGTCCAACCGCCGTCGACGACGATGACCTGTCCGGTGATGTTGCGCGCGGCGGGTGAGACGAGGAAGGCGGTGATGCCGGCGAGCTCGTCGTACCCGATGAAGACCCCTTTGGGCATCGGCTTGAGCATGACTTCGGTCAGGACTTGCTCCTCCGGGATGCCCGCAACCCGGGTTTGTTCGGCTATCTCTTTTTCG
>QGUH01001354.1 GCA_003242355.1 Pseudomonadota bacterium | reverse complement strand
GACGACAGCTCGCTCTGCCGCACGAGCAGGTCGAACGCCTCGCGGTAATCGCCCGCGAGCTCGCGCAGCACGGTCAGGCTGTCGAGCGCCCAGGCGTTCATGTCGTCGTGCGCGAGCAGCTCGCGGAGCACCGATTCGGCCGCCTGGGAGTCGCCGAGCTCGTCGGCGAGCTCCTTCGCCTGCCGATAGAGCTCCTCCCGGCGCGCATCGTCGACCTGGATGCGCGCGCGGCGTCGCAGCGTCTCGAACAGCTCGCGCTGCTGGCCCGAGGCGCGCTTCAGCTCCTCGAGCCGCGCGAGCACGTCGTCGTTGTTCGGCTCGTACCGGAGCGCGCGCTCCAGCGCGCGTTCGGCGCCCGCATCGTCGCCGGCCCGTTCGCGCAGCCAACCCGACAGGCGCAGGCACAGCTCGACCGCGAGCTCCGAGTCGAGCTCCGGATGCTGCTCGAGCGCCGAAGCGAGCGCCTCGCCAGCGGCCTTCCACTCCGCGGTCTGGTGCGCGAGCCGCTCGAGCTCGTCGATCAGCGCGCCGTCGTCCGGAGACTCGAGCACGCCTTGCTCGATCACCCGCTGCGCTGCCCGCGAATCGCGAACGTCCTCTTCGAGCACGCGCGCGAGATTGCGGCGCGCCTCCGAGCGCTCGGCAACGCCCTCCGCGTGATCCACGCGCTTCTCGTAGAGACGCGCGAGCCGATCGGTCTGCCCGCGAGTCCGGTAGACCTCCTCGAGCACCTCCGCGGCCTCGTCGAACAGCTCCCGCTCCGCGGTGAGCTTCTCGAGCTCGGCCACGGCGGCTTCGTGCTCCGGCGCTCGCTCGAGCGCCGTGCGCAAGGACGCGAGCGCGCGCGCCGGCTCGCGGAACTCGTTCACGTAGAGCACCGCCAGCCGATAGAAGAGCTCGGCCTGGAGCGATTCCGACGACTCGACGAGCACACGCCGCTCGAGCACGTCGGCGAGCGCCGCGTGATCGCCGAGCCGGGAGTAGAGCCGATCGAGCGCGAGCAACAGCTCGGCCTGATCGCCCACCTGCTCGAGCGCTTTCACGAACGCTTCCACCGCGCGTCGATCGTCGCCCAAGCGCTCTTCGGCGACGCGCGCCAGGCGCACGTAGAGCTCCTTCGCGAGCTCCGGCTCGAACGTCGCCGCGGCCCGTTCGGCGAGCACCTCGGCGTACCGCGCCCACGATCCCGAGCCCTCGGCGAGCCGCGTGATCTCCCGATGCAGCTCCTCCGCGTCCGGGCGCTCCGCCAACGCGCGCAGCAACGAGGCTTCCGCGTCACTCGTGCGCCCGAGGCGTGTCTCTTGCACCTCGGCGATGCGAACGAGCGTCTGCATCCGATCGCCGGGATCGGTCTCCACCGTCAGGCGCAGCTCGAGCACCTCGGCGAGCTCGGCGAAGCGCGAGGCGCGCTCGAGAACGGGTACGAGCACGGCCGCGACCGCGGCGCGCAAGTCCTCGTGGTTCTCGCCGAGCGCCCGGACCTTGGCCACGACGTCGGCGTCTTCCGGCGCTTCGTCGAGCGCCTTGCGATAC
>QGUH01001353.1 GCA_003242355.1 Pseudomonadota bacterium | reverse complement strand
TTTATAAGGGGGAGCTCCGGGGGAGCGCTTGCCGGCCCGAGGGCGCTCCTCTACGCTGGACCAGCATGCTGATCGGGGTCGATTTCGGTGGGACGCAAGTCAAAGCCGGCATCGTCGAAGGTGGAGAGGTCGTGCGCTCGACCTCGGCCGCCACGCAAGCGGGCTCGAGCCCGTCGGAGATCCTCGATCTGTTGGCGGACACCGTGCTCGCGCTCGCTCCGCAACCCGAGAGCGTCGGTGTCGCCATCCCGGGTGAAGTGGACGCGGACGGTAAGTGCTGGCGCCTCACCAACGTGCCGGGCTTCGCGGGCGTGCACATCGCGAGCGAGCTGTCGCGCCGTTTGGGCGGTTGCCCCATCGCCGTGGAGAACGACGCGACGAGTGCAGCGTTGGGCGAGCGCCTCTACGGCCACGGCCGCGAGCACCCGAGCTTTCTCATGGTGACGCTCGGCACGGGCATCGGCGGCGGCCTCGTGCTCGGACACATGCTCTATCCGGGCGCGAACGGCTTCGCGGCGGAGTTCGGGCACATCAACGTCGATCGCAGCGATACGGCGCCGCTGTGCGCGTGCGGGCAACGCGGTTGTGTCGAGGCGTTCGCCGGAACCAAGGCGCTCATTCGAAAGTACGAAGAGCTCTCCGGGGAAAAGGTCAGTGAGGTGTTGCCGATCTCGGTGAGCGCCCGACGCGGCGAGCCCGCGGGTCTCGAGGTGTTCGCGATGATGGGCGAAGGCCTCGGGCGCGGCCTCTCGATGGTGCAGAACCTGCTCGACTTGAACGCCATCGTGTTCTCCGGCGGCATCTCCGCCTCGCTCGATCTCATCGAGCCGCACGTACGGCGCGCGCTCCGTGCGTACACGTTCGCGCCTCCCCTCGCCGAAGTGCCGTTGCTCGTGAGCGGTCTCGGCGAACGCGCCGGGATCATCGGCGCGGCGTACCTCACCACTCTCTGAGCTCGGCGCGAACCGCTACTGCGTGCTGCGAGGTGCCCGCTCGAACGGCCGGCACGTACGGGAACGCCCCGGCCGCATTACGAGTGCACCTGGTGCTCGGCGCGGTTCTCTTTCGTCGCACCGATGCACCGATGACCCGAGTTGCAAGATTCCCGTGCGGCTGACGACCCGGTCGATCGCAATCCGTAGCTCTTGAAACGCGTCGCCGAAGCGGAGCGCCGCGAACCCATTCCATGAAGCAGGAAAAGTGCACCTTGACTCACGACTTCGCAGAACTGCAGCAAGCAACGTTGCCGTCGAAACGCTGACTCGAGTGTTCAAAGGGGACCAGCCAAAGGACAAAGAAGCGCTGTTGGCGAAAGTCGCACGAGCGTTCGCAAATCATGATCGCCGACGGTTCACCTGGGAATATGTATGAAGCGCACCTCTAAGCGCAGCGCAGCACGGCGCAGCACACCACCGCTCTGCCCCGCGTTGTCGCCAGCGATTCGCAACGGTGACGGTGATCCCATGAGCAAACGAACCAGACTCGGTCTTTTATACAAATATAACGTGACGAAGAAAGAAGAAAAGTAAGAGCA
>QGUH01001352.1 GCA_003242355.1 Pseudomonadota bacterium | reverse complement strand
CCGGGGGCAAAAAATGAGGTTCCGGGTGCCGCTCTCCGCGTCCCCGGAGGCGAAGTAGCGGCAGCGATGCCCCGACCAGGCCGCAATCGAGCTCCTCTCGAACCCATCACCCCCTCGAATGGAGCCGTCCTTGCCGCTTTTTCGAGCGCTCCCCCCTCCCAATGGAGCCAAGTTTGCCGCTATTCCAGGCCCACCCCGCCGGAATGGAGCCACCGGCAAGCGCGCGCGAAGCGAATCGCGTCGGAGTGCCATGAGCTCGAGGCGCGCTCAGGTGTCCGCTGGCGAGCGAAGCGAGCCCGAACGAGCGCAGCGAATCGCGTCGGGGAGTTCGTAGCGCGGTGGGCCCGTCGAGGGCCAAGTCCCGCGACGGCGCAGGCGCCCGCGTGCCGGCACCGCCCCCCGCAAACCCGACGCCGTATCGCGTTCCGGGCGGGACAGGACCATCAGGGCTCGAAGAAGAAGACGCTGTGCTCGGCCGTGGCGCCGCCGCCCTGGCGGTTGGCGCCGCCGGGCAGGTAGATGCGGTCGTCGATCACGGCGGCCCCGAAGCCGTGGCGGGGGACGTCCATGGGTGGATACGATTCCCAGCTGTCCGTTTTCGGATCGTAGGCTTCGATCTGCGGGAACACGCCCTGCGGGTGCTCGGGATTGCCCTCACCCCCGATGACGAAGAGCTTGCCGTCGATCACACCCGCAGCCACGCCGCCGCGCGGTGTGGGGATGGGAGCCTTCTGGGTGTACTGGTTCGTCGCCGGATCGAATTCGTAAGTGGCGGGCCGAACGCCCGTGATGCTGTCGATGCGGCCAGCGGCGACGTACAGCTTGCCGTCGATCGCCGCCGCGGCACAGTGCTCACGCGGCTCGGGCAGCGGCGGGAGCTCGTGCCACTCGTCGGCGGCGACGTCGTAGTACGACGAATCGGCCACCGTATTCCCCCGAGCTCCGGCGAACAGATAAATCTTCCCGTCGAGCACGGCGACGCACGCGGAGGCGCGATCGGTTCCCATCGGCATGTCCCGCTTTCGCGTCCAATCCCCCGTGTCGGGATCGTACTCGTACACGTTCGGCCGCGTTTGGCTGAAGCTGCTTCCGTAGTAGTAGCCGGCGATGTACAGCTTGTCGTTCACGACGGCCGCGTTCAGGTGCTGCGCGGGCTCGGGGACCTCGCCGACGTGGCGCCACGTTTTCGAGACCGGATCGTAGGCGTCGATGCTGTCGGTGACGCTTCCGCCCGCGAAGCCGGCGATGACGTACACTTCGCCGCGAAGCGCGACCACCGAGTGTTCTTGGCGCGTGCTGGGCAGGTCGGGCAGCGCCTCCTCCACGGGAGTGCCGTCGGTGATGCCCGGCTCGGAAGGTTCGAGAGCGTCCCCGCCGGTACCGCCCGTCTCCGAACCGGCGGTGCCGCCCTCGCTGCCCCCGTCTCCCCCGAAACCGCCACCGCCCATGGTGCCCATACCGTTCCCGCCGGAGCTCGGTGGAGCGCCCGCCCCGCCGCCGCCCGCCTCCGTGCCGCCCGCCCGCGCTCCCCCGGC
>QGUH01000336.1 GCA_003242355.1 Pseudomonadota bacterium | reverse complement strand
CGCTCTCCGAAACCCTGGCGCTCCGCGCCCGAGGAGGTTCGTGATGCGTTCGTATCGGTTTTCGCGGCGCGCGTTTCTGGCCGGCATCTGCGGCGCGGTCGGGCTCGAGCTTTTGCTGCGCAACCTGGAAGCCGCGGCGCAAGGCACGCCGCCGCCGCCGCGCTTCCTGATGACGCACTGGCCGGTAGGCACCGTGAAGTATCACTTCCGCCCCACCGGCTCGGGAACGAACTTCACCTTCTCCCGCATCCTCAAGCCCTTCGAAACCGCAGGGCTCCGCGAGGACATGATCGTCATCTGGGGCCTGAACGGAAACACCGGCAGCGGTCAGGGTGGCGGGCACGAAGCGGGAACGCCCATGGCCACCACCGGCGCGCGCTGCCCCGGAACGCGCAAGAACGGCGGCGAGGAAGACGACGCGTGCGCCGGTGGGCCCTCGTTCGATCAGATTTTCCTCCGGCACGTGCCGGCGCTGCAGCGCCCCGGCATCGGTTACGCCAACGCGATCTGCGACGCGCGCGTCGACTCGCTCGAGACGTCCACGCAGTGCCTCTCCTACGGGTACACCACGCGCTCCATCGCCGCGGCGCGCCCTGCCAACACCAACATCACCGAGAACGTGCCGCTCTTACCCGAGCTCAGCCCGACGCAGCTCTACATGAAGCTCTTCTCGGGCTTCATGCCCGGGGGCGACACCGACGCGAACCGCGAACGACTCTTGCGCGGGCTGCGCGCCCGAAAGAGCGTGCTCGACTATTCGCTGTCGCAGCTCGCGACGATCAAAACGCTCGCCCCCGCGAGCGAGACACCGAAGCTCGACGCCCACGCCGAGGCCATCCGCAAGGTCGAGCAGCAGGTCTCCGAGCAGATCTCGGCCGGCGGCGACATGGGCGGCGCGGCCTGTGCCGTGCCGCCGGCGCCCGATCCCTCGCTCACCGGAAAGACCGGCTCGCGCAACGACTACGGCCGCCCCGAGACCAGCACCGCTGACGATACGATCCACGAGCAAATCGGAAAGCTCCACGCCTCGATTCTCATCGCCGCGTTCCAGTGCGACATCATTCGCGTCGCCACCTTCCAGTGGTCACCCGGCACGAACCACGTCTCCTTCAAGGGACAATTCCCGGACAATCCGAATGCGATCTACATGCACCACCCGCTCAGCCATCGCATTCTCGACCGCGCGCACGTGTGGGATTCGCCGCCGACCTCCGGCGAGCTGCAGTCCATCGTCGAGTTTTTGAGCAACGTGCAAACCTGGTACAATCAGAAGACGGCCGACATCCTGGTGCAGATGAAGAACGCCGTGGACGTCTTCGGCGGCAGCTTGCTCGATTACACCATCGTTCCCTACATCACCGAAGTCGCCGAAACGACGCACAGCTGGTCACCGAAACCCGCGCTCGTCTTCGGTGGCAAAAAGCTCGGTATGCGGGGCGGGCAATACTTCGACTTCGACACACGCCCCCGCCCACACAACGACCTCTGGATGACGATCGCCCAGGCCTACCTCGGCACGTCCAATCCCCTACCCGAGTTCGCCGACGAGGTGTTCATCAAGGAGGGTGTCGGCCCCATTCCCGGATGCTGGGAAGCGCCGGCGTGAAGGGAGCTTCCGGTGTGAGCCGTCGACGGCAGGACGCGAGCTCGGCCGACGCACCTGCGTTCGCGATGATTTCACGTCGACTTCCGTCGTTCGTCCTTTTCGTCGCAGGCGTTCTCATCCTCGCCTGCGCGGGCGGACCGCACGACGGCGGGAACGACAGTACCCTCAACGGAGGCGTGAGCGGCTCCGCAGCAACAGCGAATGGCGCGGGCGTGGGCGCGCCGTTCGGGTGGGGAGGGACGCCGAACGCTGACGGCTCGCAAGGCGCGAGCAGTGGTGCGCCGGGAGCAAACGCGAGCGGCAACTCAGGCAGTGGCGGCGTGGCGCCGAGCAGCGCGGGAGCGCCCGGCAACTCTGGCGGCGTCGCGGGCTTCGCCGGAGATCGGAATGGCGAGTCGGGCGCGATGGCGGCAACGGCGGGCGAGCCCAATGCCAACTCGGACGCGATGGCAGGCGCTGCTGGCACGCACGGAGGCAGCATGAGCGCAGTGGCAGGCTCTGCCGGCACGCACGGCGGTGGCTCCGGCGCAGGCGCGGGCTCCAACGGTGGCGCGAGCACCATCGCGGGCTCCGCTGGTACGCACGGCGGTGGCTCCGGCACGCCCGCGGGCGCTGCCAACGGCGGCTCGGGTGCGGGCTCCGCTGGCAGTCCCGGCGACGCGGGCAGCTCGGGCGGCAGCAGTTCGGCAGATGCCGAATGCGAACGCATCGCCAACGAATACGCGACCGCGCTCGAAAAGCAGGTCGCGTGCAACCCGGACCTCCCAGGCCAGTGCGCCGATCGCGTTCCGGCCGGAGCTGGGTGTGAATGCCGGATCTTCATCGAGCCTAAAGATCCGTTCGCGATCGAAAACCTCTTCAACATCAACGACGACTGGTTCAGCGCCGCATGCACGACTCGTGCATGTCCGGACACGTGCCCCACCGCATCCCGCGGCACGTGCCAGGCGGATGCCACGTCCGAGCTCGGAGGGCGGTGCGCGCCCGCAGCACGCACCGCAAAGCGGATATCACTTTTGTGATCACCGCGCGTGCTCCCACGACACTTAGATCGTCGCGCGTGGCCACGAAGCAGCCATTCGCCGCAACCGCGCTCGGCCGTGGCATCGCCGATCGCCGGATGCGAGCCCCCATTCGAAAGGCGGACGCGATGAAGATGACAGCCCCCTCGTTCCCGAATGGAACGCACGCGATGGTCTTCTGGGGAGTCCTCTTGGGGATCGGGTGCTCGGATCCGTCCGGCAACGATGTCGGTCCGAATGGTCCCGATGCCGGTGGGTCGAGCGGCGGCACACTCGCCGCGATGGGTGGCGCGCTCTCTTCGGGCGGCGCGGGCGCGCCCGCTACCAGCTCGGGCGGCACGCTTGCCAATGGCGGCAGCGGCGGCGCGCTTGCGAGCACCGGTGGCGCTCCGCCCGAGTCGGGCGACACCGGCGGAATGAGTGGCGCTGCGCCGCTCGGCGGCGGAGGCGCGTCCGGCGGCGGCGGGTCCACGGAAACGACCGGCGGCACGGCGGGAATGACGGGCGGCGCCGCGGGCACGACTGGCGGCGCCGAAGGGATGACCGGCGGCAAAGCAGGAATGACCGGCGGCGCGGCAGGAATGCCGAGCAGCGGCGGATCCGCGGGAAGCGACGGCGGCTCGGGCGGTGGCGCGAGCCGTCCGCCGCTCGATTGCGGACCGCAGGGCTGGGCCGTCGAAGACAACGGCCCTCCCTCCAACCGCGTCAATTACGTGATTCTGGCCGACGGCTACACGGAGGAAACCGTCGAGACCACGCTCAAAACCCACATCGAGCGCATGCTCCAGCGGCGCTTCGAGCACGAGAGCGGCGAGCCGTACGGCCGCTATCGAAAGTTCGTGAACATCTGCGTGATGAAGTCCATCAGCGAAACCGATGGCATCGGCAACGGCCCCACGGCATTCGATGGTGGCAACGGCGGCGATCGCCTCGCGGCCGTCAATCAGAACAAGGTCAACGACTACATTCGCAACAACGTCCCCGCCTCTTTCGAAATCGACTGGAAAGCCGTCGTGTTGAACCAGAGCAAGTGGGAGAACACGGGCAGCATTCTCATGCTCTGGTCCGGCGGGCACGCCGATGCGCCGGGCGCGGCGCTGCACGAAGGCGGCCACGGCTTCCACCAGCTCGCCGACGAGTACGGCGCGAGCACCGGTTGCGGGCGCAACGAGCAGCAGAGCTGCGGCGCGTCCGGGGAGGTGTACCCCGAGGTGAACACCGCCGGAAACTGCATGACCACCGACGACAAGTGGAACCCGTGGCTGGGCACGACGCAAAAAGGCCTGAAGGTGCCGGACATGGGCGCCACCGGCGTCCAGGGCACGTGGCTCGGCAGTCGGTACGTCGGCACCGGCCAGTATCGGCCGTCGTGCAACTCGATGATGAACAGCCTGTTCGGCAACGACGTCAACACGAGCTTCAACTCGGTGTCCCGCGAACAGATCGTCTTCAGCATCTGGCGCGCCGTCGTGCCCATCGATTCGACCGATCCGCCCCCCGGCGCCGTGAACGACCCGGGAATTCTGCGCGTCAACGTGATCGATCCCGCCGTGATCGACGTCGACTGGACCGTCAACGGCGAGACGATGACCAACGCCGGCACCACGTTCTCCACCGCTTCCCTCCCCTCGGGCACCCACACCATCACGGCCAAGGCCTACGACAACGCCACGGAAGACCTCGTGCGCAATCGCTCCGGCACGTGCCCGCCTTCCGTCACGGGGCGCTACTGCCACGCGACCGCCTGGTCGCGCTCCACCCAAACCGTCACCTGGACGGTCACCAAACCCTGAGCGCGCATGGGTGACGACGCGTCTCGGTCTCGCACGAGCTCGGCCTGGAAAGCGGCGCTGCTCGCCGTCCCGATTCTGCTCGTCGTCTGGTCGCTCTGGCCGGATGTTCGCGTGCCCGAGCTCCACGGAGACGCGCCGCTCGTGTTGGCACCCGCGTCCCCGCAAGACGTCGCGCCGCAAACCCTGAAGGTTTCTGCGGCTGCGCCGCAAATCCCAAAAGCCTCCGCGCTCCGCCCTTCGACGGAGGCCACGCCCGATCGCGCGGTCGCCCAACACTCCTCCTCGCCTTCGCCCGACGTCACCCCCGACGGCCTGCGTATCGCCCCGGCAAACGACGGTGCGCCGCACGAGCCCGGCATGTTGCCCCACCCCATCACGCCGCAACACGAGCGCATCTTCCGCGAAAACTCCCTCGTCGCGAGCCTCAACGGCGCCATGGACGTCAAAGACGTCAAAGCCCTGCGCGCCCTCCTCGAGACCTACCGCGACGAGTACCCCGAGGACGCCCACGTCCTCCAAGACGGCTACGAAATCATCGCCGACTGCCTCGAAAACCCCGGCCCCGAAACCCGCGCCGTCGCCAAGCGCTACTACGACACCGAGCTCGCCTCCGGCCTGCGTCGCTACATTCGCCGTCACTGCCTCGAGTAGCGCTGCTCCCGCGTTGCCCGGCGTGCGGCGTCCGGTCGTGCTCGCGCGTGCTCGCTCTGCCTGCGCCCACATGGGTGCGGTACGGATTGTTCCGGCGCGCTCGCGTCCACCCACGTGGGTGCGCCGCAACCTCTTCGGCCGTGCGCAGCCCGAAGGACGAACACGACCGGGACGCCTCGGCTCGCAGGAGCAACGAGACCACCCGCACCGCACCCCGTGGGCACGAGCAAGGGCCAGCACGACGACCTTTGCGCGCCCCCCCCCCCACGTCGGAGAAACCAAGCGCGGC
>QGUH01001351.1 GCA_003242355.1 Pseudomonadota bacterium | reverse complement strand
GGGGAACAACCGGCGCCCGCGGGGGGGCGGTCCCCCGAGGTTTTCCCGTCGTCGCCCGCGGCGGCCCCGTGTCCCTCGCGGTGGGGATGAGCATCGCCGCCCGCATCGGCTATCCGGTGCTCGTCAAGGCGGTGGACGGCGGCGGTGGCAAGGGCATGCGTCGTGTGGAGACCGAAGCCGAGCTCGCCTCGGCGCTCGAGCGCACGCGCAGTGAGGCCCTCGCCAGCTTCGGCAGCGCCGGCGTGTACATCGAAAAGGCGCTCGAGCGCCCTCGCCACGTCGAGATCCAGGTGCTCGGCGACAAGAACGGCACGCTCGTGTCGCTGTTCGAGCGCGACTGCTCCATCCAGCGCCGCCACCAGAAGGTCCTCGAAGAGACGCCCTGCCCCGTGCTGCCGGAGGCCACGCTCGACGCGATGTCCGACGTCGCCCTGCGCGTCGCGCGTGCCATCGGGTACTTCTCTGCCGGCACGTGCGAGTTTCTGCTCGACTCCGACGGCAAGTTCTACTTCCTCGAGATGAACACGCGCCTCCAGGTCGAGCATCCGATCACGGAGCTCGTCACGGGGCTCGATCTCGTGGAGCAGATGGTGCGCGTGGCCGCTGGGGAGAGCATCGCGCCCACGCCGCCTCCGCGGCGCGGCGCGGCGATCGAAGTGCGCGTGTATGCGGAAGATCCGGAACACGGCTTCTTCCCGAGCCCCGGAACGATCGAGCACCTCGTGGAGCCCGGCGGGCCCGGCGTGCGCGTGGACAGCGGCGTGGGTCCGGGCTCCGTCGTCGGCTCCGACTACGATCCGCTGCTCGCCAAGCTCGCGGTGTGGGGTGAAGACCGCCCGCGCGCGCTCGCTCGGCTCGCGCGCGCGCTCTCCGAGTACGCGATTCTCGGCGTCACCACGAACCTCGGTTTTTTGCAGAACGTCGTCGCCGACGCCGCGTTCCGCCGGGGCGAGTACGACACGAGCTTCGTCGAGAGCCGCCCCGAGCTCCGTCGCTTCGATCTCGCCTCACCCGACTTCGACGCGGTCCGCGCCGCGCTCGCAGCGCTCGAGCACGCGAACGAGCCGGCGCCGCGCCGCTCACCGCAGGAATGCCTACCACCCTGGGTGCTCGTGGAGCGGACGCGGCTCCGCTGAGCGCCGCGCTCAGAAGAAGCGTTGCCCCGGCCGGCGCCGGTTCCTCCCCCCGCGGTACCGCGAGGCGAGCGCGGCGTAGTCGAGCTCCGGAGGGCGTTCTTCGGGCTCCGTGGGGACGTGCGGCACGTCGAGCTCGAGCTGGCGAACGGCACGTCGGAGCGCGTCGACCGGGAGCGCGGACGATCCGAGGACCTCGAGCGCGCGCGCGAGCACGCTGGGAACGGTTCCAGTGGCGTGGCCCCGCCGCACGAGATCGAGGTAGCTGCGTGCGACGGCGTCCGGCGAGAAGCCGTGCTGATCGAGGAACTCGCCCGCGATGCGGAGCACGGCCCCGCCGGAGAGGACGCCGCGCTCGAGCAGCACGAACGCCGCCCGCAAGGAGTTGTAGTAGGGAACGAGCCG
>QGUH01001350.1 GCA_003242355.1 Pseudomonadota bacterium | reverse complement strand
GGCCCTGGGCGGGGGCCCGGCGGGCCATGGGCCGGGCAGGGGGAACGGGGGGGAGCCCCGGCAATTCCTCGACGACGCTCGGGGGCTCAGCCGGGTCCGGAGCGCCGGAGCCGTCGCCCCCCGAAATGCCGAAGGTGAAGCTCGCCCGCTGCCACGCAAGCTGCGCGCGCAGGCCACGAACCAGATCGAGGAGCTCCTCGGCGGGCGACGGTGACTGCGGCGCTCCGGTCATCCCGCTCGAGGCGCCTAGTGATTCAAGCCCGCGAGGAACCGTTCGGCGTCGAGCGCAGCCATGCAGCCGGTTCCCGCCGCCGTGACGGCTTGGCGATACGTCCAGTCGGCGACGTCACCGGCCGCGAACACGCCCGGAACGCTCGTGCGCGTCGTGCCCGGCTCGACCTTGATGTAGCCGTTGTCGTGCAGCTCGAGTTGCCCGCGGAAGAGCTCCGTCATCGGCGTATGTCCAATCGCGACGAAGAGGGCTGCGGCATCGATGATGCGATCCTCGCCCGTCTTGAGATCGCGCAGGCGCACGCCCGTGACGTGATCCTTGGTCACGTCGAGCACGTCCGTCACCACGTGGCTGTAGAAGATCCGAATCTTCTCGTTCAGCTTCACGCGCTCCTGCATCGCCTTGGACGCGCGGAACTCGTCGCGGCGATGCACGAGCGTCACGCCCGAGCACAAGCCGGCGAGGTACGTCGCCTCTTCCATCGCCGTGTCACCGCCGCCCACGACGACGACGTGCTGGTTCCTGAAGAGCGCACCGTCGCACACGGCACACGCGCTCACGCCCTTGTTCTTGAGGCGCTCCTCGTTCTCGAGACCGAGCCAGTTCGCCCGAGCCCCCGTGGCGATGATCAGCGTCTGCGCGAGGTGCAGCACGTTCTCGTCCTCGCCGACCCACACCTTGAAGGGTCGGGTCGACAAATCGACCTTCTGCACGTCGGCCGTGACGAGCTCGGCTCCCTGGCGCTCTGCCTGCTCGCGCATGCGCGCCATCAGCTCCTGGCCGTTGATGGGCTGCGCGAACCCGGGGTAGTTCTCGACGTCGGTCGTGAACATGAGCTGCCCGCCGGGGATCAGCCCACCGGCGTTGAAGCCTTCGACGCACAGCGGTTTCAGGTTCGCTCGCGCCGCGTAGATGGCTGCCGTCAGCCCGGCAGGCCCCGAGCCGATGATGAGCACTTTGTGCAATCGGGGTTCGTTCATCATTGCGTCAGTCCCGGACCGGGCTCGCCTTGAGCGCCGCCTTTCCGTCCTTCACGTACACGCTGAACTTCACTTTGGAAGCTCCGTGCCGAGCTATGAGGGCATCCCGGTTCTTCCGCAAGGTGTTCTCGAACTTCTCGTAGGTGAAGCCGTCCAGCGACTCGCCGCATTCGCGCTTGAGCTGCACGAACTGCTCGAACACGGCCCGCCACTCCGCCGCCTCGCTTCCGGGGCCGTCCACCGAGAGCGGATTCGCCTCCGCCGTGGCCACCGCGCCCCCTTCGGAGAACGGCTCTGCGTCTTCCAGGCTCCCCGTACGCGGCGCCC
>QGUH01001349.1 GCA_003242355.1 Pseudomonadota bacterium | reverse complement strand
GGCGCCTTGTTCTGGGGGGCGGGCGGGGTGTGCTCGTCTTCGCTGCGGTGCTCGGCGCGCTGTTCGCTGCCGCCTCCGGGGTGCACGCGGCTTCACCTTATCACGGGGTCTGCCTCGCGCTGGCAGGTGCGTGTCTTTTGCCCGTGTTCGGCACGGGGCGCCGCGTTCATTTGCCGCCCGCGCGCGCGGCCATCGCGGCGGCGCGCCTGCCCGCCTTCGCCCGCGCGCTGCGTGCCGCGGGCCTCAGGATCGTGCCGTTCGCGCGGATCCCGGAAGGCGGCGTCGTTCCCGACGAGCTTCGGTTGATGGTGCGTCTCACCGCGTGCCGTCCGGGCTTGTCGGGCATCGAGCTCGGTCTCGAGCACACGATGACCTCTGCGGGCGTCCTCTCGACGCCGTTCGTTCTGGTGCGCGCGCGCGACGGATCCGACAGCCATGCGGCGCTCGCGTCGCGGGTCGTGTTCCAGCGCGGGCGCGATGGGGAAGAGCGGGTTGCCGTCGTGCGGCCGGCGTTGCCCACTCCGGCGAGCGTGTGCGAGCTGGTGCTCGCGCTTTCGCGTCAGCTCGCGCCCTCGGCCTCACCGGGCCCGCGCAGGAGCGCGAGGAATTCGGGAGGTGCGGGGTCCGTGACGACGAAGCTCCGCGTCGCGTCGCCCGCCCACGCGGCGTAGCTCGCGTGCAGCGCGTGGCGCGCGGGGAGGCGCGGGTCCAGCGGTCCCCCATAGACGCGATCGCCGACGATCGGATGTCCGATGGCGGCGAGGTGCGCCCGCACTTGGTGGCGGAACGCGCGGTGCGCCGCGAGCTCGACGAGCGCGTAGCCGCCGCCTTCGCGGAGCACGCGGTATCGCGTCTCCGCCGCTTTCCGATAGCCGCTCTTCGCGGTGGCCACGCGCACGCGGTGACGCGATTTCGGATCCGGCGCGAGGGGCAGGTCGACGGCGCCGCTCGGCGGAAGCCCCGCGCTCACCACGGCGAGATAGCGCTTCTCGATCTCGCCCGCGCGCAGGGCGTGCACGAGACGTTCGAACGCGTCGCGCGTCCGCGCGACGATGACCAGCCCGGAGGTGAGGGTGTCGAGTCGGTGGATGACGCCTGGCTCGCGGGGGCGATGGCCGATGCCGGCGATTTCTGGGTAGCGAGCGAGCAAGGCGCCCGCGAGCGTTCCCCGTTCGCCCGGGGCAATCGGAACCGTGGGTATTCCGGCGGGCTTGCTGACCACGACGAGGTCGGGCCGTTCGAGCCGAACCTCGAGCGGGAGCTCGGGCTCGGGAACGACGGGCGCGCTTTCCGGGACGAAGACGGAGAGCTCCTCGAAGATCGCCGCGCGCTCGCCTTTGTCGACGGCGCGGCCGCGCGCGCGGACGTTGCCCGCGGCGCAGAGCTCTCCGGCGCGCCGCCGGCTCACGCCGAGCGCGCGGGCCCCGAGCTGATCGATGCGGAGCTCGCGGTCGCCGGGGCCCCCGCCGATGCGCACGCTGCGCTGCTCGGGGTCTCTCGCTCCCTCCATGCGGCCCCCCTTTTCGTGGCACCCGCGGT
>QGUH01000335.1 GCA_003242355.1 Pseudomonadota bacterium | reverse complement strand
ACGCCGAGGCTGCCAAGGCGGCTTCGGCCGTCGCTGCACCCGAGGCGGCGCCGCTGGCTGCCGCTGCTGCGGCGGTCGCCCCCAATCCCGTCCCGGTTGCGGCTCCGGCACCCGTGTCGGGAGTCCAAGCGCCCGCGAGCGCGGAAGTCGCGGCGGCTCCGGCCTCGGCCGTGATCACGACGCCGCAACCCGCACCCGCTCAGGCGCCGTTCCCACCGCCAGCAGGAGCCGGTACCGCTGCGGGCGCCGCGCCGCCCCCGCGCGCGGCGATGTCGTCCGCGCCACTCGATCCGTTCGGGCTGGTTCCCGCCAATGCGGCGCCGCCCGGCAACGCGCGCGCGTCGATTCCTTCACAGTCCGCGATCGGGCCGGCGCCGCCTTCGGCGCCGCTCGTTTCCGCGCCGCTCGCGTCGGTGCCCTACTCGCCCGCGCCGGCACCCGACTTGAAGGCGATGCGCGCGCTCGACGACCTCGAGTTCAAACCGAAGCGCAACAAGGTCCCGTTCATCCTCGCCGGGATCGTCCTCGTCATCGCGATCGTGCTCGTGGCGCTCGTCCTCTCGAGCAACGCCAACGGCTGACGCCGAGCGCTCGTTCTTTCGAGCCGTGCTCGCGTGGGCGCGTGTGCTCGAAGCGCCGTGCTCACGCTCCTTCGACGCGAGTGGTGCGAACGGCTGCAGTGCTCCTTCGGAGCGCTCCGATCGGCGCGGCGCAAACGGCCGAGTCGTGACCGCGTGATTCGGAACGCTCCGCCGGCGAAACGAAGCGCGAGTTGCGAGATCGAGCCAACACGATTCGGCTCGAGCCTCGTCGAGGCGCGACGCGACGACGCTCGTCTCGATTAGATTCGAACGAGAACGCTGCCCCAGTGGAAGCCGGCTCCGAACGCGAGCAGGCAAATGAGCTGGCCGCGCTGCAAGCGGCCGTCGCGCCGCATTTCGTCGAGCAGGATGGGGATGGTGGCGGCGGACGTGTTGCCGTAGCGCTCGATGTTGGAGGGCATCGTTTCGGGGCGAATCCCGAGGCGCTCGCACACGGCGTCGTTGATGCGCTGGTTCGCCTGGTGCGCGATGAACCAATCGACGTCGCTCACGCGCACGCCCGCCGTCTCGCACACGGCCTCGACGGAACGCGGCAGGCGCAGCACCGCCTGCTTGAACACTTCGCGCCCCTGCATGTGGATGAGCGTGCTGTCCGGATCCCCGCCGCCCAAATACGACCCAACGCGAAATCCGGCCGGAATGCAGAGCTGCGCAGCATCGTTGCCGTCGCTGTGGAGGTCGACGGCGAGCACGCCCGTGCCCTGCTCCTCGGAGCGCTCCACCACGACCGCACCGGCGCCATCGCCGAACACGACGCCCCAACCCCGATGCCGGCTCGCGAGCTCCCACGCTTCGGGGCTCGGTTTGCGCTGCGTGGTGCCCTCGAGGATTTCGCGATCGAGCCACGGCATGAGCGCCGCGTGCGCCTCGGCACCCACGATCAGAATGCGCCGGATCCCGTCGCGCGAAAGCAACGCGTCCGCGACCTGGAAGCTGTAGAGCATGGCCGCGCATTGCGCGCGGAAGTCGAGCGCCGGAACGCCGGCGCACCCGAGCCGAGCGCCCACCAACGTGCCCGACCCGGGGAACAAGTGGTCGGGCGTCATCGTGTTGAAGAGGATGAAGTCGATGTCGCGCGGCTCGAGCCCCGCCGAGGCGAGCGCCTCCTGACACGCGGGCAGCGCGAGGTCGGCCGCGCCCTGCCCCACGGGGCAGTAGTGGCGCTGCACGATCCCGGTCCGCTGGCGAATCCACTCGTCGTTCGTATCGAGAACGCGTGCGAGGTCGTGATTCGTGTAAGCGCGGCCGGGCAAGTACCGACCAGTTCCGGCGATGGTGAGGCCCGGCATGAACGTCGTTCTCGGCGGGAAACGGTGCGGTCTTAGCTCAGGAGCGCGGCGCCGTCATTTTCTTCGCGCGGCACGTCGGCCCATCCGTCAATTTCCCCGGGTCAGAAAGGCAGAGGAGCCCCCACGGCTCGGTAGACACGCCCGAAATCGTCCCAGAAGCCCGGGTAGGTCTTGGCGACCACGGCGGGCTCTTCGATGCTGATTCCTGAGCGAGCCGCGCCGAGCACCGCGAAGCTCATCGCCATCCGGTGGTCGCCATAGCTGCGCACGATCGCGGGATGTATCGGCCGCGGCGTCACCGCGAGCCAGTCGTCGCCGTGCTCGACGCCCTGTCCGAGCCGTTCGAGCTCGGCCACCGTTGCGGCCAGCCGGTCCGTTTCCTTGATGCGGATGTTGGCGACGTTGACGATGCGCGTCGTCCCGGTCGCGAGCGGCGCGATTGCCGCAAGCGTCATCACGGTGTCGGAGATGTGGTGCATGTCGACTTCGATGCCCGTCAGCCGACCCGTGCCCCGCACGCGCGTCCCGGTCGCGCTCTTCTCCACCTCGGCACCCATGCGGGCGAGCACGTCCACGAACGCGTAGTCGCCTTGGAGCGCGTCCACGCCGAGCCCCGGCACCTCGATCGATCCACCGGTCGCCGCCGCGAGGGCAAACGCGTAGCTCGCGGACGAGGCGTCCGGCTCGATGCGGTACTCCCGGCCCCGATACGCCCCGACGGCGCGCACGCGGAAGCCGTCGGGCGTCGCGCTCACGTCGCCGCCGAAGTCGCGCACCATGCGACGCGTGATCTCGACGTAGGGACGACTGACGAGCGAGCCCTCGATCGCGATCTCGACGTCGCCTTCGGCGAGCCCGGCCGCCATGATCAGCGCCGAAAAGTACTGACTCGAGCGATCGCCCCGCATCCGCGCGACGCCACCCGGAAGCCGACCGCCGCGGACCGTGAGGGGCGGACACCCCGTTGCGCACTCGATGTCGGCGCCCAGCCCACGCAAGCCATCGACCAGATCCTGAATGGGGCGACGCGCCATCGCGGCGTCGCCCACGAGCCGAACTTCGCCGGGAACGAGACACGCGAGCGCCGTGAGGAAGCGCACGGTCGTGCCGCTGTTGCCGACGAACAAGGGCTGCGCTGGCGGAGCGAGGCGCCCGCGTCCACCCTCCACCACCCAAGTCGTGGGCCCTTCGTCGCGCACCGTCACGCCGAGCGCTTCGAGCGCTCGGCGCATGTGCAGCGTATCGTCGCTGTGCAACACCCCCTCGAGCCGCGTCACCCCGTCCGCGAGCGCCGCCAGCACGAGCGCGCGATTGGTGATGCTCTTCGACCCGGGCACCGCCCACACGACGTGCGGCGGCGTGGGCAAAACGGGGATGGCGAGAGGGCCTTTGGGAAACACGCGGAGCTCCGGGCGAACGCTCGTCCCCATTCGAGACGGGGGGACGTCACTCGAAACAGGCGGACGTCCGAGCGAACGCGCGCCCCGTGTTTAGCACGCGCATACAGCTTCCGTGCCAAAGTTGCGCGGTCCTGGGTCGGGGACTAAGCTGCCGCGCGCTGCTGGGACCGACTGCCGAGACGGCGCTTCCGAGCCAGGTTTGTTCACGAGTTCCGAACTAGGTGCTTCGATGGCGAGATCACGGGTAACGGTCGTTTGCGGCGTCAACTGGGGCGACGAGGGGAAGGGCCGCATGGTCGACTACCTCGCGCAAGACGCGCAGGTGGTGGTGCGTTTCCAGGGCGGCAACAACGCCGGTCACACGGTGGTGAACCAGTTCGGCCAGTTCGCGCTGCACCTCGTTCCGTCGGGCATCTTCCATGCGGGCGTGCTCAACGTGCTCGGTCCCGGCATGGTCATCGACCTCGAGGGGCTCGAGGACGAGCTCCGCAAGCTCGCTGCCCGCGGCGTGAACACCGACAAGCTCGTGGTCTCCGACCGGGCCACCGTGTGCTTCCCGTTCCACAAGAAGCTCGACGAGTGGGAAGAACGGCGCCTCGCCGGCCGTGCCTACGGCTCCACGAAGAACGGCATCGCGCCCGCGTACGGTGACCGCCACCTGAAGAAGGGCGTGCGTATCGGCGATCTGCTCGATCCCATCGCGCGCAAGGACGCCGTGGAGCGCGCGGTCGAATGGGCGAGCCTGCTCGCGCAGAACGTCTACGGCGAAGTCCCGTTCTCCGTGGAAGGGGCGCTCGCCTGGTGCGACCAGCACCTGCCCGCGATTGCGCCGCGCGTGTGCGACACGATTGCCGTGCTCGGCGCCGCGGCCGCCGACGGCCAGCACATCCTGCTCGAGGCCCAGCTCGGCGCGTTGCGCGACGTGTACTTCGGCATCTACCCGTACACGACGTCGTCGTGCGCGCTGTCGGCGTTCGCGCCGGTCGGCGCGGGCTTGTTCGGGTACCGCCCCGATCGCGTGGTCGGCGTGATGAAGGCGTTCGCGACCTGCGTCGGCGAGGGGCCGTTCGTCACGCGCATGGCGGACGAGGAAGCGAACGCGCTGCGCGAATCGGCACAGGAATACGGCGCACGCACCGGTCGCCCGCGCACCATCGGCCATTTCGACGCGGTCGCGTCGCGCTACGGCGCGCGCGTGCAGGAAGCCACCGAGCTGACGCTCACCAAGCTCGACAGCCTCTCGGGTCGGAGCGAGCTCAAGATTTGCACGCACTACTCGGTGGACGGACGGCGCACGGACGTGTTCCCGACGACCGGGCTCGATCGCGCCGAGCCCGTGTACGAGACGATGCCCGGCTGGTCGGAGGACGTCTCCGAGTGCCGCAGCTTCGCCCGGCTGCCACGCGCGGCTCAGGATTACGTCAATCGCATCGAAGAGCTGGTCGGAGTCCGGATTCGGTTCATCTCCGTCGGGCCCGAACGCAGCCAGCTCATCGAGCGCTGATCCCCAACGTGAGCCATCCGGCGGAGGCCCTCGTCCGCCGCTCGAGGTCCCCCCAATGAAGCTGCTCGACCATCCCTACGCGGCCTTCCTCGATCGCGTCGAGAAACCCACCCGGTACACGGGTGCGGAGCATGGCGCCCGCAAGAAGGATTGGAGCGCCGTCGAAGCGCGGATCTGCCTCGCGTTCCCCGATGTCTACGACATCGGCATGAGCCACCTCGGGTTTCGGATCCTCTACAAGATCCTGAACGACGATCCGCGCACGCTCGCCGAGCGCGCGTACACGCCGTGGGTGGACATGCAGCGCGAGCTGCTCGCGCACGGCAAGCTCCTGGTGTCGCTCGAGAGCGCCCGCCCGCTCGCGGACTTCGACGTCGTCGGCTTTTCGCTGCAGTACGAGCTGACCTACACGAACGTGCTCACGATGCTCGATCTCGGCGGGATCCCGCGCCGCAGCCGGCATCGCAGCGAAGACGATCCGCTGGTCATCGCGGGGGGCCCCGTGGCCACGCACGCCGAACCCATGGCCGCCTTCATCGCCCGCCTGCCTATGGGGGAGCCCAGCGAAGAGCTCACCGG
>QGUH01000334.1 GCA_003242355.1 Pseudomonadota bacterium | reverse complement strand
CTTTTTTTTGGGAGAGTTAGAGTTTTTTAAGAGACGGCTGCGGAGTAGCGTCGCGCCGTAACGTCACGCTCCGAAAGGAACGACGGCCGAAGGAAACGCTCGTTCACGACGTCTCCGACGCCATCGATGCGGGAGCTCGGGAGCGAGGTCGACGAGCATCGAGGGGGGGCGAAGACCCTACATGCCGGCGGCGCGTTGCCCGCGCACGGTTCCCCTAAACGCGCGTGCTCCAACGCGGACCGGCTCCCGGCCGTCGAGGAGCACGCCGCGTCGTCGTCGGCGAGCCGGGTCTCGCCCCGGGACACACGTCAGACTCGCGCGGGATAGATCTCTCCGAAGAGCACGCTTCTCGCTTCACGGCGCGCATCTCCCCGACGGGTGTGCACGGGGATCGAGCGCGATCGCGATGTGTCGAATCGCGACACGCCGGACGCACCCGTGATGGAATTTTTTCTCATCGCGCTCCTCGAGCGCATTAATTCGGGAGGTTTCCTCGTGGGCTGCCCTCGTGGAACCGGTTCTGCACGCTAAGATGCGCGGGCCAGCGCGCGGTCCGGCGTTGCCCCGACAACGGCCCGAATCAGCGTGCCTCCGGCATCCCTCCCGAAGCGATGGCGCCTGAGCACGAGCTCATGCGGCAACTAAGCCAGGAGCAAGAATGAGACTTCGCACGGTTTCGACGATTGCGCTGCTTGCCACGGGCGGCTTCATCGCGTGCCTCTCGGGCACGTTCGGCACGGAGCTCGACGACGGCGGCGCCTTCACGGGCGGCGCTACGGGAACGGCCAACGGCGGAACCTCCGCGAGCACCACGGCCGGCACCGGCGGCAGCACGGCTCCAATCGGAGGCAGCACGGCGGCCACGGGTGGCGCTTCGGGCGCCACCGGCGGCGGGTTCTCGACCGGCGGCTCGGCGTTGCCGACCGCGGGCAGCGGCGCCGTCTCGGGCGGCGGCAGTGGCGGCCTCGGCGGCTCGAACGAGGGCGGCAGCGGCGCGGTGTCCACCCAGGGCGGCTTCTCGGGCGGCGGCGCCGCTGGCATGAGCGGCGGCGATTCGGGCGGCACCGACCAGGGCGGCACCGGCCAGGGCGGCGGTGGGCCGGGCCAGGGGGGCGGCTTCGGCAAAGGCGGCGGCATGGGTCAAGGAGGCATGACCGGCCAAGGTGGGCAGATGATGGGCCAAGGCGGGAACATGAGCTCGGGCGGCTCGCCTCCACAACCGCCGCAACAGTGCAACCAGCCGCAAGGGAACCAGGGCTTCACGACGCGTTTCTGGGACTGCTGCAAACCCTCGTGCTCCTGGGCGGGCAACGTCGGCGGGCGCAACCCGGCGAGGGCGTGCAATCAGCAGAACCAAACTCACGGGAATCGGGACGCGCAAAGCGCGTGCAGCGGCGGCGATTCGTTCGCCTGTTGGGACTTCTCCCCCTGGGCCGTGGACGACACGCTCGCCTACGGCTTCGCCGCGTTCAACGGCGGGCAGTGCGGGCAGTGTTACGAGCTCAGGTTCACCGGGCAATCCAACAGCCAGCCCGACGATCCGGGCTCGGCCGGGATTTGCCACAAGCGGATGATCGTCCAGGTCGTCAACATCGGCGGCATTCAGGGCAATCAGTTCGACATCATGATTCCGGGCGGCGGCGTCGGAGACTTCAACGCCTGCTCCCGCCAGTGGGGTGTTCAAGACCACCAGCTCGGCGAACGCTACGGCGGCCTCATGCTCGCGTGTCAGAAGCAGAACAACGAGCTCGAGGCACGCAAGAGCTGCACCCTCAATGCGTGCAATCAGCTCTTCGGCAACAACCCGCAGCTCCTCGCCGGCTGCAAGTTCCAGGTCGAGTGGCTCAACGCGGCCGACAACCCGAGGGTCACGTTCCAGCAGGTCCCCTGTCCGGGCGAGCTAACGTCGAAATCCGGACTGAATTGACCCGCGGCGGCCGTCGTTGGACGGCCGCCCCCACCCGTCAGGACGGGCCGCGGTGGTGCCGCGGGTCGCGAATGCTGCGAACGGCGAGCTCGTGCTGCCGCAATCCGCGCTGACGAACCCCGACACGGTTCGCCAGACCGAACACCTCGGGGAGGTGCTGCCAGAAAGGGCCTTTGCGCCCGAGCACCTTGAGCGCGCCTTTGAGCACGGCCGCCATGCGCGGGCTGAGCACGGTCTCGGCGTTCGTCATCCAGTTGGGATGCGACTCGGCCGCGCGCACCAGCGTGCCGTAGAGCTCACCGAGATCGAGCTTGGGAGAGACGAACCAGGAAGGGAAAAACAACGGATCGTCCTCCGCGAACCAGCCCAGGGCCTTGCACGTGCGCTCGAGCGGCGTTCCGGCGTACACGCGAATGCCGGTGGAGAAGAGCACCATGTGATTCGGCGGGATGTGCTCTTCGCAAAACGCGAGGGTCTCCCGCACGGTGTCCATCGTTTCGTCGGGAGCGCCGAGCATGAAGAACCAGTACGTCGGCATCTCGGCCTCGGCGAGCGCGCGCGCGGCGCGGATCACGGCTTGCTTGGAGAAGCCCTTGTCGAGGGTCTTCAAGGTGATCTCGGAAGCGCTCTCGGGCGTGCACATCACGCTCTCGAAGCCCGCGCGCTTCATGGAGAGCACGAGCTCCCGAGTCACGCCCGCGGGGTTCAGCCCCATCGTGGAGAGCTCGACGGGCAGGGCGCGCGTGGCGAGCTCCTCGAGCACCGAGCGCGCGTGGGAAAGGGGGAGGTTGAACGTCGAATCGACGAAGTCGATGCGGCGGACGCCATGCTCGCGGACGACCTCCTCGATTTCGTCGACCACGTTCTTCGCGCTGCGGAGCCGATACGCGTGGCCCTCGATGTTGTTGTAGACGCAGTACGAGCACTTGAGCAGGCAGCCGCGCTTGGTCTGAATCGAATAGGGAGCGCCGTGGCGCGCGTAGCTTCGGACGTCCACCCAGCGAAACGCCTCGCTCCGCGCGGACGTCTCGAGATCGGTGACCATCGCGCGGCCGCTCGCCGGCTCGCCGCGACCGAGGCGCCCCGTGTCGAGAATCGGCAGGCGTCGATCGGCAGGGCGACCGCGCTCGAGCAAGCCCGGCACGCGAGCCCGATCGGAGCCGCTTTCGAGCGCCGCGAGCAACGCGGGCATCGCCACCTCCCCTTCGCCGACGAGCGCGTAGTCCGCCTCGAGATACTCGAAGCAGTCCGCCGGAGAGACGTTCACGGCGCTCCCGCCGATCACGATCGTCGCCCGCGGCGCCGCCTCGCGCACGACGCGGATCACCGAATCGCGAATTTCCTCGAGATAGAAAAACGGCGCCTCGAAGTTGCAGTTGTCGATGTTCCGAATGGTGATCCCGACGACGTCGGGAGACCGCGCGCGCACGCGCTCGCGCGTGTCGCGGGCCGGGTCGCGCGAGAACGTGAGATCCAACACCTCGACGTCGTGCCCTGCACGATCGAGCGCGGTCGCCACCGTGCACAGCCCCACCGGAATCGCCGGCCACGGCATGTGCTCCCGATTCGGATTGACGAGGAGGACGTTCATGCCCCGAGGAGTCTAAGCTGCGGCCTGGGACGTCCCCGCAAGCAAAATGGCGGCAACCGGATGCGTGGCTCCCATTCCGGGAGGGAAAATGCCGGCAACCGGACGCGCGGTTTCCATACCGGGAGAGCCAATGGCGAAAAGAGCCCGGCGCGGAAGGCCTGCCTGGAAGCAGAAAAGCGGCAAACGCGCGCTCGTGGTGCTTGCTGGGAAGCCGAGAAGCGGCAACGGGGCACCGCGAATTGCCACCCGGGAAGGAGAATAGCGGCAACGTTGCCGCTTCCGTGCATGCCGGGAAACGAAATAGCGGCAACGTTGCCGCTTCCGTGCATGCCGGGAAACGAAATAGCGGCAACGTTGCCGCTTCCGTTGCATGCCGGGAAACGAAATAGCGGCAAGGCCCCCTGCAACGCTCCTTGCCAGCAAGCAAAATAGCGGCAACGTTGCCGCTATTCTCCTTCCCAGCTAGCAGAGTAGCGGCAAGGGTGGCGCCATTCTGCTTCCCAGCTAGCAGAATGACGGCAACGACGCTCTGCTCTCCTTCGTAGCTGCTCGCGAGAAGCCCTTCCCACTCGATCCGGCGGGAAGACGTCCCCCGACCAAACTGCCACTCGACCGGCCTGCGCCGACAGGGTGACGGCCGACAGCCGTGCTCGGAAACGGCTGCGCTACGCGTGCACGCCGGGCTCGGGGGCGGGCGCGGTTTCGACGACGCGGGCGGGCGCGGCTTCGAGGACGCGAGCGCGCGCGAGGCGCTGGGAAACGGTCACGGCGTAGGCGATGCCGACGACGGTGAGCGTGGCCCCGACGATGCCGACCCAGAAGGTGCTGACACCGAGCAGCTTGAGCGCGGAGGCGAGGAGCACCACGACGAGCGCCGGACGGATGACGTGATCGGGAGCACGGGAGGAGAAGCGCGCGCCGAGGTACACGCCCGGAATGCTGCCGATGAGGATCGAGGCCGTGAGGCTGAGCTTGAAGTCGCCGAACAGGAGATGCGCGATGGCGGCGGAGGCGACGAGCGGAACGGCTTGAACGAGATCGGTGCCCACGAGCTCCTTCAGGCGAATCGCCGGGTAGAGCATGAGCAGCATCAGGATCATGAGCGAGCCGGAGCCGACGGAGGTGACGCCGACGACGAGCCCGCCGACGATGCCGATGCACAAGGTGGGCAGCGGGCGAACCTGCAGCGGCGCCTCACTGTCACCACGCGCGGCGCGAGCACGCGTGAGCAGCGGGCGCAGGACCAGACCGGAAGCAACGATGAACAGCGCGACGCCGAGCGCGTGCTTGACGGCCGTCTGCATCTCGGGCCCGGTGCCGAACGACTTCAGCAGGAACACGCCGAAGAAGGCCGAGGGCACCGAGCCGAGCATCAGCCACAAAACGAGCCTTCGGTTCACCGTGCCGCTGCGCCAGTGCACGGCGCCGCCCACGGGCTTCATCACCATCGAGGCGACGATGTCGCTCGAGACGGCGGCGAGCGGTTGGATGCCGAACAGAAGGACCAGCAGGGGCGTCATCAGCGCACCCCCACCCATTCCCGTCAGGCCCACGACGAACCCGACGAAGAGGCCAGCCAAAGCAACGGTGAGATCCAGCATCGACTCGAGGCACTTTATCACTCAATGTCTATCAGAATACTAGAGATTTCGTTCGAGCCGAAATCTCGAACCGTCACGGTTACTTGACGCACACCGCCGACCACGAAGCCGAATCGGCCCCTCGTCCCGTTCCCCTCGCCTCGACCGTCGTCTCGCGCAGCGTCGTCGTCCCACCCTCAGCCGTCACTTCCCGCGAGCGCAGCGAACCGCGTCGGGGTGCTCGGGGGCGGGGGGGCCCCGCCCCCCCGGAGGCCCCC
>QGUH01001348.1 GCA_003242355.1 Pseudomonadota bacterium | reverse complement strand
CCGCCATTCGAAAGCGCCGCCCTGCCGCGCCCCCCGGCACCAAAACCCCGGGCACCCGTTCGGGGATGGTCGAGGCCGCGGTCTCCTTCTGGAGGTATCCGTTCGCCGTGGCGCCGAGCTCGCGCACGCGCTGGAGCAGGTCCTCCTTCCACGAGAGGAGGATCACGGGCACGTCGCGCACCGCGACGTCCCGGCGCACCTCGTGGCAGAGCGAGAAGCCGTCCCGCTCCGGCATCAGCACGTCGCTGATGACCAGGTCGGGCCACACGCGGAGCGTGCGCTCGAGCGCCGTTTGGCCGTCGTGCGCCTCGAACACCTCGGCGCCGACTGCGCGCAACAAGTCCGCGAGGAACCAGACGACGGCCGGGTCGTCGTCGGCAACGACCACTTTGCGCCCCCTGAGCCCGACGTCGATGCGCTGCCGGGTCACCGAGATGCGCTCGCCGGCCGCGCGCTCATCGGGCACCCAGGGTGCGACGGGCACCGCGCCTTCCGGCCCCTGCGGCGCGAAGCGCACGGTTCCGCCGGAGCGCAACGTGACGAGCTCCCGCACGCGCGCGATCGCGCCCCACACCGCGGCGAGCACGTCGCTGCCATCGCCGAAGGCGACGCGCGTGGTGGCGCCCCCCGACTCGACGGCGTCGAGCAAGCCGCGGCGAAACTCGCGCGTGATGCGCTCGGCGAGCTCTTCCACCGTGGCCTCGCCGACGGGCGGGTACTCGCTGCGCGCCCGCACGCCGTGGTCGCACAGCTCGAGCGCCGTTCGCCGCAGCACATCGGGGCTCACCGGTTTTGGCAAGACCCGCTCCGCGCCGAGCGTCACGAACGCCGCCGCCGTGCTCGACGAGGGAAAATTGCCGACCACCAGCACCGGCACGCGCTCGACGAGCGCATCGGCGCCGAGCTGCTCGACGAGAGCGCGCGCGTCGGAGCGATCCGCGTCCACCACCACGACGTCCGGTCCGGACGCCCGGAGTATCTCGAGGGCTCGTTCCCGATCTTCGGTGCGATCGACTTCGAGCAGGCCACCTTCCTCCTCGAGCGCCTCCACCAGGGCCTGTGGGCCGAAGACGAGCACGTGCGCCGGTCGTGTGCGCTGCACCGCAGCGGAAGTGGGCGGCACGGTCTCGCTGCGCTCGGCAGGCGCGCCGAGCAAGAGCGACGGTACGAGATCGAGGACTCGGGCGACCTCGGCGAGCGCGCCGGAAACTTGGCCCGACTGTTGCGCGCGTTCGAGGCTCTCCTCCGCCTCTTCGAGGGCTTCCGCAGCGCTCGTGTAGCCGAGCACCCGCGCGCCCGACGCGAGCGCGTGCAACCGCCGCACCAGGGCCTGGCCCCGTTCGGCGTCGGTCTCTTCTCCTTCGAGGGCGCGCATCGCCGCGCGGACTCCCTCGATTCGCCGCGGCAAACTGGCGGCGAACTCGTGGCGAGCGTCCGCGGGCCGGGTGGGATCGTCCTCGCGGGCAGGTGGCGATCCGAGCATGCCCCGCCCCTACCACAGCGACGCCTTCGTGCCGTAGAAAGCGCGCGGAAGCGAGGGC
>QGUH01000333.1 GCA_003242355.1 Pseudomonadota bacterium | reverse complement strand
AAACGCGGGGGGACGCGCGGGGCGTGCTCGGGGGGTGGCGATTGAGACGTCCGTTGGGCCGGCGCTCGAGAGTGCGGCGCTTCCCGACGCGCCCGGGCACGTGCGCGCCATTTCTGGAGAGACTCGCCTCTTGATACAGCCCGGCTATCGCTTCCGCGTCGTGGACGCGCTGCTCACGAACTTTCATCAGCCCCGGAGCACGTTGCTCGCGCTCGTCGCCGCGTTCGCAGGGTACGAGCCCACCCTGCGCGCCTACGCGGAGGCGGTGCAGGCGGGCTATCGCTTCCTGTCGTATGGCGATGCCATGTGGCTACCGCGGAGGCAGCCGTGATCCGGTTCGACGTGATCGCTCGATCGGGAGCGGCGCGTGCGGGCTGCCTGCACACGGCGCACGGCGACGTGCCGACGCCCGCTTTCCAACCGGTGGGGACCCAGGCGAGCGTGAAGGCGCTCTCGGCCGAAGACGTCGCTCGCTCGGGCGCGCGCCTCGTGATCATGAACACCTATCACCTCTGGGTGCGGCCCGGGCCCGAGCTCATTGCCGAGCAGGGAGGTCTGCACGCGTTTTCGCGCTGGCCGCACGCCATCACCACCGACTCGGGCGGCTTTCAAGCGTTCTCGCTGGCGGAGCGCCGTCGACTGGATGCGGATGGCTTCGAGTTCCGCTCCCACCTCGACGGGCGGTTGCTGCGCCTGACACCGGAAGAAGCGATGCGCATTCAGGGGCTGCTCGGCTCGGACATCGCGATGCAGCTCGACGTATGTCCGCCGGGCGGCGCAGAACGATCGGAGCTCGAGCGCGCCGTGGAGCTGACGACGCGCTGGGGAGAGCGCTGCCTCGCCGCCAAGGCGCCGCGGCAGGCGCTCTTCGGAATCGTGCAGGGCGGAACGGACGTCGAGCTTCGCCTCGCGCACGCAGAGACTCTGGGCAAGCTGCCGTTCGACGGGCTGGCGCTCGGCGGATTCAGCGTCGGCGAGCCGATCGAGCAGATGTACCGAACGCTCGCGGAGGTCGCGGGCGCGCTCGACCCGGCGCGGCCGCGCTACCTGATGGGGGTCGGCACGCCCGCCGACATCGTCCGCGCGATCGGTTGGGGCATCGACCTTTTCGACTGCGTGCTGCCGACGCGCAACGCCCGCAACGGGCAGGCGTTCGTCCGGAACGGCAAGATCGTGATCAAGAACGCGCAGTACCGGAACGACTCCCGCCCGATCAGTGAGGACTGCGGCTGCCCGACGTGCAGGGCCGGTTACTCGCGGAGCTACCTCCGACACCTTTACCTCGCGAAGGAGCTGTTGGTGCACTCCCTGCTCAGCGCGCACAATCTATGGTTCTACGGGTCACTCGTGGCGAGCGCGCGCGCTGCGATCCTCGCGGACGAGTACGCGGAGTGGGCGCGGGCGACCCTCGCGGAGCTCGAATCGACGTCCTAGAGCGACGAGCGGTTAGGAACGCGCCGAAAGATGCGGAAAACAGCGTCGGACGGAGTGTCCGCGTGGGGAGGGGCCCCGCCGAGCTCACCTCGCCGGGGAGGGGCGGCGCGTGCCGCCCCTACGAAATGATCGGTCGAACCAATCGGCGTTCTAGCAGCGCGCGAAAGCGACCGCGCGTCCGTGCATTCGACGTGGTCGTCGGCCGTCCTCGGGACGCTCTCGGAACGACACGGGAGCCGCGTGGCTGCGGCTTGCGGGCCGGGCAACGGCCGGGGGGACCGTTACGCCGAAAAGTCGGGGGCGTCCGGCTGGCTTCGCGCTATTCTCGCGCCTCAATCCGCCCCTTCGCGCCCGCGACATGAAATTTCTCTGCCCCAGCTGCTCAGCGAAGTACCAGCTCGCCGACGAGAAGGTGGCGGGGCGGTCCGTTCGGATGCGATGTCGCAAGTGCGCGACCGTCATTCAGATCTCCGAGACGGAGATCGTCGCCGTCGCTTCTGCGTCGGATGTTCCGCCTGCCGAGCCAGCGCTGAGCACCGCGCCTCCGAGCGCGTATTCGGAACGTGCGCCGCCGTCACGGGCGGCACCGTCGCACGCCGTGGCCTCGGCAAGCGGAATACCGCGACCCGTGGTGGCACCGAGCCGCACGAGCTCTACGCCGCCGGACTCGAGCGATGAGGAGCCGACGGCAATCGTGCGTCCGGGAACTGCGGCGAGCGCGCTCGTTGCGGCCGCCCGCAAGGCCGTCGCGGCAGAACGACCCTCCGCGCGCCCCGACGTCGCCGAGTGGTTCGTGGGCATCGAGGGTGTGCCGGTCGGCCCGTTGTCGATCCGCGAGCTGCGCGAAAAAGCCCTGCAAGGGGCCGTGACGCTCGAATCGCTTGCGTGGCGCGAGGGAATTCCGGACTGGAAACCGCTGCGGACGTTCCCGGAGCTGGCCTCCGTCGTGTCGGCGCCGCCGAGCACGCCGTCGGTGCGACCCTCGCAACTGCCGGTGTCCGCCGTCCAGGCTGCCCCGAAGCCCTCGATGGCACCGCGGTCGACAGCCCGTCCGGCACCCGGAACGACCTCCGAGGCCGCTCGAAATGGGGTCCGAGTGGGCGGCGCGCAGGACGCTGCTTCGGGACGCGTGAGCTTGCCGCCCCGGCCGAGCGCGGTCCCTGCGAAACCGACGCCGTCCCCGGTTTCCGCCGACCCGCCGGCTTCCGCGCGCGCGTCGGGGCCACTGCCGGAACCGCCGCTGGCGCCCGCTCCGGCTTCGACCCGATCCACGGGTCCCGCGTCGGCGTCGTTGCCCGAGCCACCGTCGGCGGCGCCGGCGCCGAGCTCGACACGGTTTCCCGGTCCCGCACCGAGCTCGCTGGCCGAGCCCGCGTCACCGCCCGCGCCCGCTTCGACGCGGTCTACTGGTCCCGCGTCGGGTTCGCTCCCCGAGCCGCCGCCGGCTCCGGCTTCGACCCGATCGCCTGCTCCCGCGTCGGGTTCGCTCCCCGAGCCGCCGCCGGCTCCGGCTTCGACCCGGTCCGGCTCCGCATCGAGCTCGCTGCCCGAGCCGCCGGCATCGGCGCCGGCGCCGGCGTCGACGCGATCGGCTGGTCCCGCGCCCGGGTCGCTTCCTCAGCCTCCGCCGCCTCCGCCTCCAGCAGCTTCGGCTCCATTCTCTGCCGCTGCGTTCGCTTCGCTGCTCGAGGCACCGTCGATGCCTGCGGCTGCCCCCGCGCCCCCATCGGTAGTCCCCGAGGCGCCGTCAGTGCCCGCTCCGGCATCGACGTCCGCGTCGGTCGCGCCGCCCGGGGCAGTCTCGGGAGGAGCGGGTTCGCTGCTGCCGGAAAGCGTCACCGCCGCGGGGCTCGGGTCGGATCTTCCGGGGGCTGTGCAGCGACGCCGGTCTCCCGTTCTCGCCTGGGTTGCCGTGGGTGGTGGCGCGCTGATCGTGGGGCTCACGCTGGGCCGGTTCCTTTTCGGCGGCGAAGCGGCGGCACCAGCGGCTCCGGCGAGTGTCGCCGCGCCTGCAGCGCAGCCGCCCTTGCCGGATCTTCCTGCACCGCCTCCCGAGGCGGTCGAAGCCGAGGAAGCGGACGCCCCCAGCGAGAGCGTGGGGGTCAAAGCGCGCGTGGCGACCCGGGCTCCCCAGGTTTCCAATCGCGCGACGGCGGCGCCCACGGCGCCGCCCGAAAGCAAGCTCACGGGAGGGCTGCGCGCCCTCGGATCGGGGTTGGGCCCGAACGCGGGTCCTCGTGTCGATGGCGGGGCTTCGACGGGGGCGTCGGGGGGCGGTGAGCTCTCGTCGGCGCAAGTTCAAGCGACGGTCGCGCGATACACCGGAAGCGTGAAGCGGAGCTGCTGGCAGCCAGCGCTCGACACGCGCACGAAGGACGCGCCGATGTCGGCGCGCGTGAACGTCACGCTCGACATCGCGCCGAACGGCACGGTGAAGAACGTTTCGACGAGCCCGGATCCACGAGGGTACCCGGGTCTTTCGAGCTGTATCGCCGGCAGAGTCCGCACTTGGCAGTTCCCCCCGTCCGGCGGCGAAACGACCATCACGGTGCCGTTCGTGTTCGCGGGTCAGTAGGCTCGCTCGAAGGCGCGATCCGGCTCCATGCGGATCCGTTCGCGCGGGGACACCCGTGTGAGACTCATCGCGTAGCGCAAGCGAAGTTCGTGGCGGACCCGGGAAAGAAAAACGCGCCGGGCGGGTTGCCCCGTCGGCGCGGTCGCAGTCGCCCGTAAGCCGGGTTCTGTGATGCACGGAGGATTGCTCCTCCGTGCACGGCGGTCATTCCTCTGGGACGCGCGTCACCGCGCGCCTCGTGCGGCCTACCCAGGGGCTCGGGCGGGCAGCCCTCGAACGCCCCTCTACATGGCCTTGCTCCAGATGGGGTTTGCCGTGCCGCGACCGTTACCGGCCGCGCGGTGGGCTCTTACTCCACCGTTTCACCCTTACCGGCGGGACGCACGCGTCGCGCCGGCGGTTTCGTCGTTTTCTGTGGCACTTTCCTCGAGGTCACCCTCACCGGGCGTTACCCGGCATCTTGCCCTGCGGAGCCCGGACTTTCCTCCCGGCGCTCGAGGCGCCGAGCGATCGCCTGAGCGGCTGCGGCGACCTCGAAGATAACGCGTCAGGCCGCCGTGAGCCAGGCCGGATCGACGGTCGACAGCTCGGCGATGCGGGTTCTCAGCTTGCGCTTTGCGCGCGCCTCGAGCTGCCGAGCGCGCTCGCGCGAGACTCCGAGCCGTCGCCCGATTTCCGCCAGCGAAAGCTCCTCCTCACCATCCGCCATCAGGCGCTTTTCGACGATGTAGCGTTCGCGCTTGTCGAGCACCTGAATCGCGTCGCGCACTACGTCGCGCAGATGCCCGTCGAGCTCGCCCGCACCGATGCGTTCCTCCTGGTTGGAGTCCGGCGCGGCCAGGGTGTCGGCAAGAGTCAGGTTCGAGTCGGCATGCGCTCGAGTGTCGAGCGAGATATCGCGACTGTCGAGCCGCCGCACCATCGATGCGACCTTGGCCTCCGGCAGGTTCAAGCGTTCGGCGAGCAGCCGATCGGCGTGCTCGCCCTCGCCGACCAGGTTCGTGATGCGGACCCGCTCACGCCGCAGCTTGAAGAACATCTTCGAACGGAGAGCGCCGGAGCCAACGCCGACGAGGCTCCACGAGCGAATGATGTGGTTCAGCGCGTAGGCGCGAATCCAGTAGGCGGCATACGTGACGAATCGCGTTCCACGTCCCGGCTCGAACTTCTCGAGCGCGTGAAGAACCCCGAAGTTGCCTTCGGCAATCAACTCCGAAACCGGCACACCGTAGCGGCGATACCGAAGAGCGATGGCGACCACGTAACGCAGATGGGACTCGACGAGGGTCTTGCGGGCTGCCTCGTCGCGGTGGACGGTCCAGCGCTCCACGAGCGTGAGCTCGTCTTCGCGGGAAAGACGAGGGTAGGCATGGACTCG
>QGUH01000332.1 GCA_003242355.1 Pseudomonadota bacterium | reverse complement strand
GCCTGGATGATGGACCTGAGGTCGGTCTCCCGCATCACGAACTCGCGCATCCCGCTCTCCATCCGCCCCCAGTCGAGCAAGCGATCGATGAGCTCCTGCAACCGCGAGCTTTCGCGCGCGAGCGCCGCGATACAGGTGTTCTCGGCCTCGACGTCGCCGCGGCGCAACGCGAGCGTCTCGGTGAAGAGCCGGATCGACGTGAGCGGAGTCCGGAGCTCGTGCGACACCTTGGAGACGAAGTCGCTCTGCAGCCGCGAAAGGTTCGCTTCGCGGCGCACGAACACCCACACGAGGACGACACCGGTGGCCGCCGCGCCGCTCAAGGCCATCACCAGGATGCCGAGCAGCAGGTTCAGCTTGGCCTCCCCGAGGAACAGGAGGATCACGCCCACTGCGAGGAGCAGGGACGTGGGCACCACCACGAGTGCCACGAGCAGGATCACGATGCGGCGGTAGCCGAGCGCCGCCAAATCGCGGGAGGCCATCGCCGGAAGTATACCCGCCCGGCCCCGGGACCCGCGGCCCGAGCAGCCCCAGGACCCCACGACCGCCCCCCTCCGCACCACCGCGCTCACGTCGACCGCGCCGAGTCTCCAGGGTCGGAGCGCCATTGGTCCGCCCGAGACGGAGGGGGCGACAGGCCACACCCTCCGTACGCCCTCCCGGTGATGGGCTCGCGCAGCGCCCGCCACCGCGACGCAATCCTTGCGTGCTCGCGCCGAGGCGACGAGGGCCGCCGAAGGCGCGTTCTCCCCGGATACTCGCTTCGCGCAGGGCCGGAGCGCGCATCACCCGCTGGTATGCAGCGTGCAATGCACCGGGAATACGGGCCGACGCTGCTCGGTCATCAAGGAGAATTCATGGGAAACCCGCTGCAGATCACGTTCCGAGACATGGCTTCCTCGCCCGCGCTGATCGCCAAGATCGAGGGGCGTTTCCGAAAGCTCGAGCGCCATTGTGGTCGCCTCACGAGCTGCCGTGTCGTGATCCAGGCGCCGCACAAGAGCCAACAGAAGGGCGGGCTCTTCACGGTGACGGTTGACCTTACGGCACCCGGTATCGAGATCCTGGCCAGCCGGGACCCGGGCCGTAATCACGCCCACGAAGACGCCTACGTCGCCGTGCGCGACGCTTTCGACGCGGTCGAGCGTCGGCTCGAAGAGGAGATCCGTCGGCGCCGCGAAATGAGCCGCGCGGTCGGAGCCTAGAAAACCACTCGTCGCTCTGGCTCCGAAGCGCGCCGCACCGTCGCTTCCGAGGACGCCGATCCGGACTCCGGATCGGCGTCCTCATCTCCTGCTTCGGACGTGCCCCCGAGGTGAATGGGGTCGGCCTCGCGCGTGCGGGCATGCTGCTCGATCTGCCATACGCGGAGCATCGGTGCGTTCCCGGCCGACGACGTCACACGTCGAGATCGAGGACGAGGGCGCGGAGCAGCTCGGCGACGGCGGTCGCCTGCGCGGGGCAACCGCGAGGGCGATGGGGGGCATCGCCGTCCGCGAGCTGCGCGACCTGACCGAGGATGATGCCCTCGTCGGCCGCGATTTCGATGAGCGAGCGCAGGTCGTAATACACGTCCATGTCGTCCGGCGCGAGGCGCAGCGCGGCGCGGACGTAGAAACCGAGCAGGTGCGTCCAGGCCGTGCCTTGGTGGTAAGCGACTTCGCGCTCGGCGGGGCTGCCTTCGAAGTGGGCGGTGTAGCGCGGATCGTTCGGCGAGAGACTGCGCACACCGCGCGGCGTGAGCAGCTCCGAACGCACCCGCTCGATGATCGCCTGAGCCTGCCAGTCTTCGAACAACTCGGGATCGACCGCGAGGGCAACGAGCGCGTTGGGGCGAATGCTGGCGTCCGCCCAGGCGCGCTCTCCTTCGCGCGCCTCGCTCAGGCAGTCGTAGGGGTACTCGGTCTCCGCGCACCAGAAGCGCTCGCGGAACGCGGTGCGCGCGCGCGTCGAGCACTCCGCCGCACGCTCGGCGAGCCGCGTGTGCCCGTACGCGCGAGCGAGCCGCGCGAGCGTTTCGGTTCCGCGCGACCAGAGCGCCTGATGCTCGACCGCGAGCTCCGGGCGCGGCGTGACCCAGTTTTGGCCCACGCGCGAATCCATCCAGGTGAGCGCGAGCCCCGGCGCGCCGGTCACGACGAGGCCCTCCGCCGAAAGCCAGACGTAACGCCGGATTCTGCCCTGTACCCGCAAGAAGGCGCGCACGAGCGCGGGGTACAAGAGCGTTTTCAACACCGGAACGTCCGCGCCGAACAGGCGCTCGATCTCGCGCGCGAGCTCGAACAGCCACAGCGTGGCGTCGGGCAACGGCTTGCTGCGCTCGCGGCGCGAGCTCGGCAGGTGCTCGGGCAAGAGGCCCGCGCGCTGCACCGAGAGAAGGGTGCGCAGCGCGCGCTCGCATGCTTCGAGTCGGCGGCGCGCGAGGTGCAACCCCGGCATGGCGAGCACCCAGTCGCGCACGAGGACCGAGTGCCACGGATAGCCGGCAATCACGGTCGGGCGCTCGCTCTCGTCGAGACAGAACTGGTCGGCCGCAACCGACAGGGCCCGAACGATCTCGGGGCAATCCTCGTCGGGATCTTGCGCGCGCAGGACGGCGCAGGCCGCTGCCACGAGCTCGGCTGGCGGCGCCGCGGGCAACGAGCCGACGCTGATCGTAAGATGCACGGTCTTGCCCGGCTCGAGCGCCATCTCGAAGACGCCGGGCGTCCAGATGTCTTCCTGGAACGGGATGCCGTCGCTGCGATCCGCCAAGTATTCGAAGCGGCGCCACCAGTCCGGCGACCCCATGAACATGCCCGTGTGCCCGAACACCACCGGCGGCAGGTGCGGCACGGGCCGCATTTCGACGGCGCCCGGCTTGAGCGACAGCACCTGCATCATCCCGCCGTGCTCCTGCACGAGCTTGTCGACCGGGCGCATGGGCATGAGCGGACGCACTTGGAGCAACGCCTGCGTCGGGCCGTCCCAGCGGTAGCTGAGCACGGCGGCGTTCTGGCCGCGAACGAGGCACAGCGTTCGCTCCAGCGTGTGCTGCCCGAGACGGAAAACCCAGCGCGGAATCGGATCGATCGCGAACCGCTCGAGCTGCCGATATCCGGGCGTCGGAGCGACGTTGGGGAACTGGTGCGTCGCGATGCGGTACGTCTTCCGCTCCGACTCGACCCACACGGTGGTCTCCGCGTGGCTCATGATCACGTGGCGACCGAGCGGCGGCGGCAGCGCAGCGACGAGCACGCCGTGATGCCGGCGCGTGTGCATCAACGCGATGGTGCTCATCGCGTAGGCGCCCGCTCCGTTCGTGTGCAGCCATTCCCGCTCGGCGGGCGCGAGCTGGCCCAGCGTCTCCACGCACGGCCAGGGGCCGTCGTACGAGGGCCGATAATCGCTCGCGGGCCGGACCTTCACTCCGCTGCCCTCCGTCGGAGCTCTTCCTCGGCGGCCGCCCGCATTTCGGCCCGAGGCGCGCGCACGGCGAGCCACGTCTCGAGCGCGAGCGCCGCCTGCTCGACGAGCATGCCGAGCCCGTTTTCCGCGCGAAGCCCGCGAGCGCGCGCCCGCCGCATGAACTCCGTCTCGGGCGGGGTGTACACGAGATCGTAGGCCACCGCATGGTCCGGCAGGGTGCTCCACGGCACGACGTCGGCGACCGCGCTTCCCGGATCCTTGCCTTGCATCCCGGCGCTCGTCGCTTGAACGACGACGCCGACCGCGCTCGCGAACGTGGCCACCGATTCGTCGCCACCGCCCGGCCACGGCAAAACCTCTGCCGAGAGCGCCGTGAACTCCGCCGCGCGCGGCCAAGTTTCGCGAGGAGCGCTGGCCGAGAAACCGCGAGCCGTCACCGCGACGGACTGCGCGCCGAACGCGTGCGCCGCCGCAACGGCCGCGAGCGCGGCGCCGCCACTGCCGATGACGAGCACGCGCGCCGCGCCGGGCGCGAGCGCCCGCAGCTCGGCGACGAGCGCGCCTACGTCGGTGTTGGAGGCGCGAACGCGGCCACCGGTCGTCCGCGAGAGGACGTTCGCCGCGCCGACCCGCTCGGCACTCGCCTCCGCCTCGTCGGCGAGCCGAAGCGCCTCCCGCTTCCAGGGAATCGTGACGTTCGCTCCGGCAACGACGCCTTCGCGAATGGCGCGCACCTCGGCCGCGAGCGCGGCCTCGTCCGGCACGTCGACGAGCTCGTAGCGGTGGTCGAGGCCCAAAGCCCGGTACGCAGCGCCGTGAATCACCGGAGAGAGCGAATGGCCGACGGGATGTCCGAACAGGCAGAAGCGCAGGCTCACGTCCGTTCCTCCTCGTCGTCGTGGACGCGCCGCACTTCGGTCTCGAGCCGCCCTTCGGACAAGCGGATGCCGACGCGTTCCCCCGGGCGCACGTCGCGAGCCCGGATCAGCGCGCGCCCATCCGGACCGAGCGCGATCGCGTAGCCGCGACCGAGCACCGCGAGCGGCGAGAGCGCGTCGAGCTTGTGGACGCGCTCGGCGAGATCGGCGCGCGACGCGCGGAGCGACAGCGCGATCGCCGCGCGCAACCGGCTCGAAAGCGGCCCGAGCTCGGCGCGGCTCGCGAGGATCACGGCGCGCGGATGGCGCGCGAGCAGGCGCGAGCGCAGACTCGAAACGACGTGCCTGCGGCGCGCGATCGTTCGGGAGAGCCGTGCGCGCAGGCGCAGCTCGAGCTCGTCGAGATCGCGTTTGCGCTCGGCGAGCAAGAAGCGCGGATCGGACATCCGGGCACGCAAGCGGTGCACCTCCGAACGAGCCACCACCACCTGGTGCCGCATGCAGCGCACGAGCGCGGCCTGACAGCGTGCGAGCCGCTCGCGGCGTTGCGCCTCGTCGGGAACGACGAGCTCGGCGGCTTGCGAGGGCGTGGCCGCGCGGCAATCGGCGACGAGATCCGTGAGCGACACGTCGATTTCGTGACCGACGGCGCTCACCACCGGAACGCGCACCGCGGCCAGGCGGCGCACGACGCGCTCGTCGTTGAACGCCATCAAATCGTCGCTGGAGCCGCCGCCGCGCCCCACGATGATCACGTCGATCCCGGGGTAACGCTCGATCGCGTCGATCGCCCGCAACAGGCTCTCCACCGCGCCGTCCCCCTGCACCTGCGCAGGGGCGAGGACGAGCCGCACCCGACCCCGACGGAACGCCACCGTCCGAATGTCCGCGAACGCCGCGCCCGCGGCGCTCGTGACGACGCCCACGATCGAGGGATCCGCGGGCAACGGCCGCTTGCGACTCGGCGCGAACAGCCCCTCGGCCGCGAGCTTCTTCTTGAGCTCCTCGAGCGCGAGCAAGAGCGCGCCGCGCCGGCCGGGCGGCACCCGCTGCCCCCCGAACGGGAGCTTCCCGCGGGGCCCCCAACCCGGGCCCCCCCCAA
>QGUH01000331.1 GCA_003242355.1 Pseudomonadota bacterium | reverse complement strand
CCTTCTCGAGCGGCGAGTGGGGCGCGTGATCCGTCGCGATCGCGTCGATGGTCCCGTCGGCGAGCGCGCGACGCAGAGCGGCGACGTCCTCTTCCTCGCGCAAGGGCGGGTTCACCTTGCACGCCGCATCGTAGCCGACGAGGCTCGCGTCCGTGAGCAAGAGGTGGTGCGGTGTGACCTCGCACGTCACCTCGACGCCGCGCGCCTTGGCTTCGCGGACGATGGCGATCGCGCCGCGCGTGGAAACGTGCGCGACGTGGTAACGCGCGCCGACGTAGTCCGCGAGGATCACGTCGCGCGCCACGATGACGTCCTCGGCGACGCGCGGCCAGCCTTTGAGCCCGAGGCGCGCCGAGACGACGCCCTCGTGCATGTCGGCGCCCTGCGTGAGCTCGTGATCCTCGGCGTGCTGGATCACGGGCATGTCGAAGTTCTTTGCGTACTCGAACGCGCGCCGCATGACCGCGCTCGACATGACGCACACGCCGTCGTCGCTCACCGCGACGGCTCCCGCGTCGCGCAGCTCGGCCATCTCGGTGAGCTCCTTGCCCTTCTGACCCACCGTGATCGCCGCAATCGGATGGAGCCGCGGGCCGCCGCATTCTGCTGCGCGGCGCAGCATGAACTCCGTCACGGCGCGCGTGTCGTTCACCGGGCGCGTGTTCGGCATGACGCACACGTGCGCGTACCCGCCTGCCGCTGCGGCCCGGAGGCCGGACGCGATGTCTTCCTTGTATTCGTGCCCGGGCTCGCGCAGATGCGCGTGCAGATCGACGAATGCCGGCGCGAGCCAGCGGCCCCGTCCTTCGATGACGCGCGCGCGCTCGGCGCGGGCGGCCTCGTCGCCGGCCCGTTCGCCGATGCGCTCGATGCGCCCGTTTTCGATCACCACGTCGACGACGGCGTCGAGCGCGCGCGCAGGATCCAGCGCGCGCACGGCACGAAACACGAGGAGGTCGGACGCCACGGCGCGCGCTTGATAGCACGGGGGACGAGGTCGGGGCAGGGGGACGATGCAGCGCGCCTCGGAGCCGCCCGTCGTGCGCCGGCCCGAAACCAAAGCGGGCAGACCCGCGGATTTCCGACGCCGAGTTGGGGTACCCTCGGGCCAAGCGCACGGGCCGGAGCGTTTCTTTCGAAAACCCTTCCCGGACCGACCGCCGCCCGTCGACTCGGGTCCCTTTCATGGCTGACGACGCGAACCGCACCAGCAAGCCTGCCGTCCCGCGCCCCTTTGGGCGGCGCTCCGGAGCGCCCCCTCCGCCTCCCGTTCGCAATGCGCGCACGGGCAAGCCGGCAGAGTCGGGGCCGAGCTCGAAATCGTCGCCGAGCTCACCGCCGCCCTCGTCGGAGCGCCCGAGAGCGGGCGTGGAAGAAGGGGAGCGCCCGATACCGCCGACGCAGGTGCCATTCACCTCCGACACGCGCGGCACGAGCCTCGATCTCACGCGCGCCGCCGCCGAAGCCGCGCGCCGCGTGGGGCTGCCGGAGCCCGTGACGGTTCCGCGCTTGCGCGCGGACGCGCTTCCGAAGTCGCCGGCAGCGCTCGCCGCGCTCGCCGGCATCGACGACGACGATGCGCGGCCGACAATCGCGATCGACGGCGCCCGGCTCCCGGCCGCCCCGGAGAGCGGGCTCATGGAGCGCGCGCCCGAGCCGGTGCGACGCGCCGTGGAGACCGCGCAGGCGCTCCTCACCGCCGTCCGCCGCGAGCTCGAGCGCGGCCCGTCGCGGGTGCGCGCGGGCAGGCTCGAGTACGAGGCTGCTCGGCTGCTCGAGTCCCCGCTCGGCGATCTCGCTGGCGCATGCGACGGCTACCTGCGCGCGCATGCGCTCCTGCCCGATCATCTGCCTTCCATCCAAGGGGCGCGGCGCACGCTGTTGCTCCTCGGTCGCGCGCGGGAAACCTTGCCGCTCATCGACGCGGAGCTGCGCCTCGCGGAGAGCTCCGAGCGCCGCGCCCAGCTCCTCTACGAGAAGGGCTGCTTGCTCGAAGACGTGCTCGGCGAGCCGGAGCGGCGCGGGGCGCATTCGGAAAAGCGGGGCGGCGCGGGGGGGGCGATGCGGCGCGCGTGCGCGGCATCGTGCGTTCCGCGGCGCTCGCCGGCGCATGGAGCGCGCTCGAGCGCACGCTCGAGCACGAGGCGAACGCGGTGCGCGCCGATCCGCGCCATCGGGCGGCGGCGCTCGCCGCGCGTGCGCGGTTGCTCGAGGCGCACCGCGGAAACGTGCTCGGCGCGATCGAGCTGTACGAGCACGCGCTCGAGGCCGAGCCGCGCACCTCGGCGCCCATTCATTCGCTCAAGAGGCTGCACCAACGGCAGGGGCGCGATCGCGAGCTCATCGGCGTGCTCGAACGCGAGGCGGAGCTCGCGACGGACGCGGGCGTGCGTGCGCTCTGTTACTACCGCGCCGGGCGGATCTGGCTCGACCGTTTGGGGAGCCTCGACGAAGGGGCCCGCGCGCTCGAACGCGCCATCGAGCAGGCGCCGCACGACGCGATGCTGCTCGAGTCGCTGGCGTACGTTTACGAGCGGCAGGATCGCCCGACCGATCGCGCGCGCGTGCTGCAGCAGCTTGCCGAAGCGACGAGCTCGCCTGCGGCGCGCATCGGGTACTATCAGGAGATCGCCGAGATCCACGCGCGGCGCCTCGACGATCGCGAAGCGGCCATCGAGTGGTACGAGCGCGCGCGGGCGATCGACGCCGGATATTTACCGGCGATTCAGGCGTTGACCGAGCTTTACACCGAGCGCGGCGACTTCGCGAAGCTCATCGAGGTCCACGTCGGCGAAGCCCAGGCCGTTCGCGATCCGGCTCGGCGTGCGGCGGCGCACGCGCGCGTCGCCGCGCTCTGCGAGCAGAACTTCGGGCGCCTCGACGACGCGATCATGCACTACGAGCTCGCGCTCGGGGTGATGCCGGGGCACGCGCCGTCGTTCCAGGCGCTCGTGCGCCTGTTCACGCAGGCCGGCCGCTTCGGCGAGCTCGCGTCGCTCTACGAGCGCGCCGTCGACTTCTCGGGCGATATCGAGACGAAGATCGACTACCTCTACAAGTTGGGGCGGCTCTACGAAGACGCGCTGGGATCGCCGGCGCAGGCGCTCTCCGCCTACGGCCGCATTCTCAAGCTCGCGCCCGAGGACATGTCGGCGCTGCACGCGATGCAGCGGGCGGCAGAGCGGGCGGGTCTGTGGAAGGAGCTCGTCGCGGCGCTCGAAACGGAAGCGAACCGCACGCGCGATTCGAAGCGCGCCCTCGAGCTCGTCTATCGCGCGGGCGAGGTTGCCGAGCTCGAGCTCGGCGACGACCTGCTCGCGGTCAGCTACTACCGGAAGGTTCTGGATCGAAACGCGAGCTACGCGCCGGCCTACGTCGCGCTCGGGCGCGTGTTCCACCGCGGCCGGCGCTTCCACGAGCTACTCGAGATCTACCAGAAGGAGCTCACCATCACGCCGCGCGGGCCGGGCCTCGCCGCGCTCCATTACCGCATCGGGCGCGTGTGCGCGGAAGAGCTCGGGCGCGACGAGGAGGCGATCGCGGCGTACCGAAGCGCCGTGGAGATCGACCCGACCCACGCCCCGGCCATTCGCGCGCTCGAGCACAAGCTCGAGGAGAAGGGGCGCTTTCAGGAGCTCGTCGCCCTGCTCGAGCTCGAGCTCGCGGCGCTCGAAGAACCCAAGGCCAGGGCGCGTCTCTCGCTGCGCATCGGCGAGCTGTACGAGATGCGCCTCAACCAGCGCGCCAAGGCGCTCGGCGCGTACGATCAGGCGCTCGCTGCCGACCCCGAGCTCCTTCCGGCACGCGATGGCGTGATCCGGTTGCTCGCCGAAGGGGACGATCCGCTGCGCCTGGTCGCGGCGTTGGAGAGCGAGGCGCGCGCGCACGTCGATCCGCGGCTCGCCGTGGCTGCGCTGCTCCGCGCCGGCGAGGTCTATCGCGACGAGCTGTTCGACAACGATCGCGCGATCCGGTGCTTCGAGAGCGTGCTCGAACGAGAGCCCGCCGAGGTCGAGGCGCTGTTCGCGCTCGAGCCGCTCTACGCGGCGCGGGGCGACTGGGAGAAGCTCGGCGCCCTGTACGCGATCGAGGCGCGCGTGCTCGCCGATCCGGCGGCGCGCGTGGGCGCTCTGCGCGAGCTTGCTCGCTTGCAGGCGAGCGGCAAGGTCCCGAGCACTGACCGGGGCAGGCAGGCGCTCGGCGCCATTTTGCAGCTTGCGCCGGGCGATCTCGGTGCGCTCGAAGGGCTTGAGCGCATCGCGCTCGCCGAGGGCGACCCGGAGCTGCTCGCCCACGTGCACGCGCAGCTTTCGTCGGTGTTGTCGGATCCGGCGAGCGTGGCGGCTCACGAGACGCGCCTGGGCGAGCGCTTCGAGGCGCTCGACAGCCCCCACGCGCTCGAGGCGTATCGCTCGGCCATTGCGCGCGATCCCGAAGCGTTCGGTGCGGTGCGCGGGTTCAGTCGCATCGCGGAGCGTATCGGCGATCCCGTGTTGCTCGAAGAGGCCGCCGAGCACGAGGCGCGGGTCGAGCTCGAGCGCGAGCGCGCGGGCGTTTTGCTCGTGCGGGCGGCGGAGGCGCGCCTCGCGCAGAACGACGCCGAGGGTGCGGTGCGCGCGCTCTCACGCGCGTTGGAGGTGGATCCGGACCACGCGACGGCCGCCGAGCGCGTGGGAGAGTTGCTCGTCGCGTGCGGCGAGCTCGACCGTCTGCTCGGCATCCTGACGCAAGCCGCCCGGCTCGCGAAGCGCCCGGAGCGCATTGCCGACCTCTGGGCGCGGATTGCCGAGCTCTACGCGGGCCACAAACGGGATCTCGCTTCCGGTATCGCGGCGCTCGAGCGCGTGCAGGGTCTCGTGCCCGGGCACGCGGGCACGCTCTTTCGTCTGGGCGACCTCTTGGCCCGCGCGGGGCAGTGGGAGAAGGCCGTGGAGCGCCTCGAGCAAGCGCTCGCGGCCCGGCCACCCCTCGAGACGGCGCTGGCGGCGCACCTGCGCTTGGCGGCTGCGTGCGCCGATCATCTGGCGGAGCCGAAGCGCGCTCGCCGGCACCTCGACGCGGTGCTCGAGCACGATCCGGATCACCGTGAAGCCCTCGAGCGGCTCGCGTCGATACAGGTCACCGAGGGGCAGCTCGACGCCGCCGCCGAAACGGCGCTCCGCCTGGTACGCGTCAGCACGGATCCGAGCGTGCGGGTCGGGGCGCTCACGCTGCTCGCGCGGGTCGAGCGCCAGCGAGGCCGCCTCGAGGCATCGGCGCACGCGTACGAGCAGGCGGTCGTGCTTTCGGGCGTGGAAGGCTCGGCTGCGAGCGAGCTCTCCGAGCTCATCACGAATGCCGAGCCCGGCTCGGGTCCGTCGTTCGCGCGCTACGCGACGGCGCTCAAGCGCCA
>QGUH01000330.1 GCA_003242355.1 Pseudomonadota bacterium | reverse complement strand
CGCCTTTCTTTCCGGGGTTTTGGGGTTAGTCCAGTTTCTTGCGGGGGAGGGGCCCGGAGGGCGGCCGCCGGTGAAGTCGACCTTGGTGTTCGAGGCGGGCGCACCGGCGACGCGCTCCAGGCTCGCGGCCCCGAAGAAGACGACGGCCGCGCGCGGCGCGTTTCGGCTCAGCGTGGAGACCGAGGCGTGCGACGAGAAGCTGTTCGTGACGAGCCGCGTCCGATCCGAGTCGTTGAAGCGCACCCGCACGTGCTGGCGCTCGTTCGCCAGCACCGTCGGCTCGAGCGTCACGCCCAGGGCCTGTGCAAGAGCAGCCCCGGGGACGTCGGAGGCGCTCGGCGGCGCCGCAGCAGCGCTACCCGGAGCCGCAGAACCGGACGGGGCAGCGCTACCCGGAGCCGCAGAGGCGGCGGGAGCGGCGCTCGCCGCGGTCTGGACTCCCCCGTCCGCGGCACCACCAGCAGACGTCCCTTGCGCCGCGACCAGGAGATCGCGCGTCGAGATACCGTCGGGATCGAGCGCGAGAACGAGGCGCCCGCCGCGCTCGGCATACCGCGTCAGCGTCGCGATTTCCTCGCGGGACAGAGGCTCGGTCGGCCCGAGCACGAGCACGACGTCGGCGTCCTCGGGCACCTCGTGCGCGAGCCCCTGGCTCAAGCCGAGATCCCGAACCGTGAAGTTTTGCTTCTGCAGGAGCGTGCGGACGATTTGCGCGCTGCGCGCCCCATCTCCCGTCCGTGGGCGGCCGGAGTCGTTGATCTCTCCGTGGCCCACGGTGAGGTAGGCCGTGCGCTTCGACCTCACGAGCTTGAGCAGTTGCTCTTGGAAGTCGCGGTCGAGCGTCTTGAGCTTGGGCCGCGCCTGCTCGATTTCCGTGCCGATCGACAGGGTTTGCACGGCGCCGTCGCGCGAGAGCACCACCATCCCGTCCTGAACCGCTCGAAGCTCTTTGGCGAGCTTGGGCACGAGCAGCCGGTCGTGGATCTCGAGCTTGAGATTCGGAGCCCCCGAGGCGAGGTCGCGCAAGTACGTCTCGACCTCGGACCGCACCTCGTTCACCTCCGGGAAGAAAGCGACGACGCGCACCGGCTCGGTCAGCGCCCGTACGAGCTTGCGCGTCGATTCGCTCGGTCGCGAAGTGCGGAAGTACGAGTAATCGACCTTGAGATCGACGCCGCTCGCCGCGTACACGAACAAGCTGCCGTAAACGGCGGCCAGCGCGAGCGAAATGCCGGCGCCCGCGGCGGCGCGCACGCGACGACTCTCCGGCCGCTCCGCGTTGCGCATCGGGCGCAGCGCGGTCTCGACGAACACCATCGGGATCGTCGAGAGCACGATCAGCGAAACCCAAACAACCCGCGTGATCTCGACGATGCGATCCCGTTCGTCGACGGGCATCCGGTCGAGCCCCAGGATCTCGGCGCCCGGGCCGTTGGTCAGGAAGTACACGGCGAGCCCGACGAGACCCGTGACCGACAAGCCCGCGAGCAGGGTTTCGATCGACGCGCGCTCGCCGCCTACGCGGAACCGCGGCGCGAACCTGAGCCCCGTCGCGACCAAAACGAGCAAAAGACCGAGCCCGGTGACGATCCCCGCGCCCTTCTCGAGCCCGGAGAGCACCCGCTCTCCCCCGTAAACGAGCGCGAGACCGCCCAGGTACAGTCCCACGATCCAGCCCGGCGCGGGTCGAGACGCCGCGCTCGGCGCCGTCGCCGGCCGCGGGCCCTCTGGAGTGCCCGACGCCTCGGGTGTGCCCGAGGTCTCTGCCGCGTTCGTGCTCACCGCCATCGCCGAGCCTCCAGGACCTTGGTCGCCCCCAACAGGAAGAAGTTCGTGACCATCACGTAGTAGGCGACACAGCCGAGCTCCAAACGCCCCAGCATGAAGGGGCGGAAGTTTTCGTGGTGCAGCGCCAGCGCGGAAAGGAAGCGATTCACGGGCGGATCGACGGAACGCGCGACGGCCCAGAGCAGGACCATCGCGGCGAGGATTGCCGCCGACACGATGACGGCAACGACCTGCGAGCGCGCGAGCGCCGAGCCGAAGAGCCCGATCGAGATCGCGGCGCTCCCGAGCAGGAGCAGGCCGAGATAGCCGACGAGAACGTGACCGATGCTCACCTTTCCGTTCACGAAGATGAGCGCCGGCATGTACGCCGTGAGCAGCGTCGCCACGAACAGGACGACGAGGGCAGACAGGTACTTGCCGAGGACGATCTGCGAGTCGCGAATCGGCGAAGTGTGCAGGAGCACGAGCGTCCCCGTTTGCCGTTCTTCCGCGAGCAGGCGCATCGAAAGCAGAAGGCCCGCCGCCATGGTGGTGCCGCTCGCGCCGTAGATGAACTGTTGGAGAACCTCGACGCTGAGCAGCTTCTGGGTGAGCCCCTGCCAATAGAACCAGATGCCGTCGATGAGCAGTGCCCCCGCGATCACCGCCGCACCGAGCGGCGAGCGCAGATAGGCGAATAGCTCCCGGCGAGCGATGAGCAGCGCGGCGTTCATGCTCCCTCCGCTCCTTCCGGCACGGCCGCCTCGGCGGGAGCCTCGCGGCGGCTCTCGGAGCGCTTCTTCGAGCGTCGCCGCGCGGCGGATTCCCCGCTACCGAGGAGCGCCAGCACCATGCTCTCGAGCTCACGCCGGCGCACGAGCTCGAGCACGGAAAGGTTCGCAGTCACGAGCGCCCGACACACGGCGTCTCGCACGTCCCCCCGCGCCGAGAGGCGCACGGTGCGCACGTCCTCGCCCGGTTCGGTCGGGGTCGCAATCTCCGCGCTCTGGACGCCGTCCACGGCGCGCAGCAGCTCGAGCACCCGCGTCTCGTCGCCACCACGCACGGTGACGTCGACGCGCATGCCCTGGCCGAACTCGCTCGAGAGCTCTTTCTCGGTGCCCGCCCAGGCGATGCGTCCCTCGTCGATCACGAAAATCCGATCGCACGTTTCGCTGATCTCCGTGAGGATGTGGCTCGAGACGATCACCGTGTGGGCACCGCGCAGCCCGCGAACGAGCTCGCGCATCTCCACGATCTGCACCGGATCGAGCCCCGAAATCGGCTCGTCGAGCACGACGAACGCCGGGCGGTGCACGATTGCCTGCGCGATCCCCACGCGCTGGCGAAACCCGTGGGACAGGGTACCAATCAGCTGATGCACGACGTCCCCGAGCTCGGTCTGCTCGACCACCTCGTCGACGCGCCGCGCGACGTCCGCTTTCGGCACGCGCCGCAAGCGCGCGGCGAACGCCAAGTACTCGCGGACGCTCATGTCGTCGTAGAGCGGCGGCCGGTCCGGCAGATAGCCGACCCGCGCGCGGACCTCGTCCGGCGCGCTCACCACGTCGTAGCCACCGACGCGAACGGTGCCGCTCGTCGGCAACAGGTCGCACGCCAGAATACGCAGGGTGGTCGTTTTTCCAGCGCCGTTGAGGCCGAGCAACCCGATGATCTCGCCTTCGGCGATGTCTGCCGTCACCGGGCCGAGCGCGCGCCGATCGCCATAGTACTTGTAAAGGTCGCGGATCTCGATCACGTGACTTCTTCCCGCTCTTTCGCCGGCGAAGCCCGCTCGTCCTGCCCGCCGACGACTCCGGCCGTTACCACAAAGCGTCGGCGCTGGGGACCCGGGAGCCCTTCGGTTTATTCCCGAGCACCCGGTTTGGCTCGCCGTTCGGCGCCGAACCGGCGACGAGGCGGCACGCGGTGATCCGCAAGGACGCTTCGGGCTCCGACCCCGCCGCCAACGCTGCGGTGCACCGGTACGTGCCCGAAGGGCCCCCCCCCGATTCGGTCGAGCAGACTCCTCTGGGCCTCACGCGCGCGCTCGTCGCCCTGGGTCGCGAATTGGGGTTTGCGCGCGTGGGCGTCGCCCGCGCCGAGCCCCTCGAGGTGGCCCGCGCGCGGCTCGAGGCCTTTCTCGCGGCCGGGTACGCGGGGAGCATGGAGTACCTCGGGCGCGTTCCCCGACACGACCCGAGGAGCCTCCTCCCCGAAGCGCGCAGTGTGGTGGTCGTGGCCCTCCCCCACGGCGTGCGCGACCTCGTTCCCTTGCGGAGCGCCGATGGGCGTCTGCTCGGCTCGGTGGCGCGCTACGCGCGGGGCGCCGACTACCACGGCGTACTGCGCGGCTTGCTCGCCGAGCTCGCCGCGCGGCTCGCGACGCTCTCCGGACGCCCGCTGCTTTCACGTGCGTGTGTCGATACGGCGCCGCTGCTCGAGCGCGAGCTCGCCGCCCGAGCCGGGGTCGGGTTCCCCGGGAAGTCGGGGATGGTCATCGCACCGGGCCTCGGCAGCTACTTCCTCTTGGGGGAGCTCGTCACCGATCTCGATCTCGAGCCGAGCGCCGCCATCCGCGTGGGGTGTGGAAGCTGCCGCGCTTGCCTCGACGCGTGTCCGACGCGCGCCTTCGTCGGGCCCTACGTGCTCGATGCCCGTCGCTGTATCGCGTATCTAACGATCGAATCGTCGGCTCCGATTCCCCGCGAGCTCCGCTCGGCGATCGGGCAGCGGGTGTTCGGCTGCGACGTGTGTCAGGAGGTTTGCCCGTACAACGCCTCGGGACGCGAGCCGCCGACACCGCTTGCGCCGCGTCCGGAGCTCACGACGCTCGATCTCGTCGACCTGCTCGAGCTCGGCTCGTCGGGGTACCGGAGGCTCGTTCGTGACAGCGCGTTGCGCCGAGCGAGCTTGCGGATGCTCCAGCGCAACGCCGCCGTCGCGCTCGGCAACAGCGACGATCCGCGGGCGGTCCCCCCGCTCGAGCGCGCCCTCGCCGAAAATCCGAGCGCGCTCGTGCGCGGCCACGCGGCGTGGGCGCTCGGAGCGCTGCGGCGCCACGCCACGAACACGACGCAGGCCGTGCTCGAACGCGCCGCGAGCACCGATGCCGACCCGTTCGTGCGCGAAGAAGCGACTCGGGCGCTCGGCGTGCTCGCAGGCTGATCACCGCGCCGCAGCCGTCAGCCCGGCTTTTTGCTCGCGGGTGTCGCGCACGTCGAAATCCTGGTGTGTGCGCGGGAACACCGGCGAGCGCACCAGCATTTCGAGCCCGCGCTGGACGCGGCTCTTGTGCTGCCCGGCGAGGTTCACCGCGTCGACGTCGGCGAGGCGCAAATCGTACAGCTCCGGCAACGCGGACTCGAGCGAGAGCACGAGCTTGAACTCGTCCACCGGGTCCACGAACCCGACGCGTACGAGGACGTCGCGCGATGCACCGAGCAACAGCAGCGGGAACCGTCGCGGCGGCGGCTTCGGCAACAGATGGCCGAGCAGATCTTGCCCGTGGAATCCGGCCCCGTCGAGCGTCGGATCCATGAAGCGCCCGAGCGTCGCCGCGACGTCAACGATCGGGACCTTCTCGGGGTGACCCCGCGCGGGTTGTCCGGAAACGTAAGCCACAACGGC
>QGUH01000329.1 GCA_003242355.1 Pseudomonadota bacterium | reverse complement strand
CGCTTGCCCCAAAAACGCGAGCCCCACCGGGGGAAACAGAAAGCCATCTTCGACGGGCCCGCGCTCGAAGGCCCGGCGGTTTTCGGCAAATCCGTCGCGGCCGAGCAGCGCCGTATCGAACTGCGCGACGCCTTCGACGAACCAATGGGGGTAGTTCGCGCCGTAGATGGGGACGCGCACGAGCCCTTGCCCCGTCGCCGACCGCGCCACTCCGGCCCCGACCACGAGCGGAACGCGCGGCGAGGTGTACTGCGCGGCGTTCAGCGAGAGCACGTGCGCGAGCTCGTGCGTGAAGACGTTCTCGAGCCAGGGAACGCGGCTTCGACTATGGAAGTTCGCGGGCGTCGTGTAGACGGTGATGCGGTTGCGCTGGAACTCGGCGAAGCCGTTCGTGAAGCTCGTGTACCCGACGACGTTTACCGTGATCTTTTCGGGCGGCTCGTAGCCGTAGAAGACATTGAGGCGCTCGAACGTCGCATCGGCGATGGCCGCGAGGCGCGCCGCCGACTTCGGCGTCTCGTCGGTGTAGTAGATGCGAAAGTAGCGCGTCTCGATGACGCGCCAGTCGTCCTCCGGGCGGTTGAAGAAGCCGTGGGGCGCTGCCTCCGCACGCCGCACGCCGACGAAGAAAAAAAGCAGCACGGCGAGCAGGCACCCGAGCGTGCTCGCCCAGCGTCGAAGCCCGAGCCGCCGTGTCACGACCCCGAGTACCACCATGCGATGCCGAAGCCGCGCCGGGGAATGGCGATCGGAAAGAAAGGATCCCGCTGCCAGGATTCGAGCAGCGACAGCGCATACGAAAGCTCGACGCCGAGCTTTCGCGAGAGGCGCGCGCCGAAGCGGACGTCCAGGCCGAGCTCGTGCTCGAACCGCTCGCGCTGGAACGCGTACTCCTTGCCGTGATCGACGATCGGGGGAATGCCCTCGAGGCGCCACTCGGGGATGAAGCGAAGCCAGAACGTCCGATCGGAGTAGAAGCGCAGGTCGAGGCGTGCGCGCTGGCGCGTGTGCCGTCCGAGCGCGCCGCTCGCGAACGCGCCCGGGCCGACGCGCCGAACGAGATACGTGGTGGCGCCCCCCGGGCGATACCCGGCGCGGTACGAGAGGGCGACGGCTCCTCCGGAAAACCGGGCCACGGCGGTTCCCTCGGCGAACCCTTCGCCCTGCCCGGTGCTGGGTGGCAACCGCACCGGCACCGTGCTCGAGCCCGGATTGTCGTCGTGCGGGAGCACGACTCCGAGCGTCGCCGCCAGGGTGAGGTGGTCGCCGTCGACCACGCGGTACAGAGCGGACAGCGTCGGATCGGTGAGCCCGTGGCCTTCGAGCTCGCGCCACTCGGGTGGCAACCGCGCATCGTGCGACACCTCGACCGGCGCGAAACGCACTCCCGCGTCGCGTACGGAGTAGGGGAGACGAACCCCGAGCGCGAGCCGCGGCGTGAGCGCCAACCAAAGCTCTGCCTCGAACGACAGCTCCCGAGCCGAAACGTGGTCGACCGGCTGCTGAAAGAGGAAGAGCGGGCGGGAGAAATCGGTCCGGGTGGCGAAGTTTTCGCGGATCTCCAGCGAGAGCCGATAGCCCGTTCGGGGCGGCAACAACCCCACCTCTCCGCGCGGCGCTTCGGCCTGCGCGCGTTGGGCCGAGAGGAAAATCGCCCCGGCGACGCAGGTCCGAAGGACGAGCGGCCCGGTTTTCGGCATCGAGCCATCCAATGCACGGATTGCGGGCGCTGTCACCCACCTAGCGCGCCGCTCCGAGCCGTTCGGGCTGCGAATTTGCATCGCCGCGGAACGCTGCGGCCAGGGAGCGCTCGCGGGCCGTGCCTACGGTGAGGAAGCACCCGACGGGTGCCTCGCAGAAAACCACAGGCTGGCAGAACGCGCGGACGGCGAGCAACGAGCCACCGCGAGAGGGGCAAGGCGCGCGGACGCTCGAGCGGACGCCGGAGGGGGAGCCGTCGTGGTGAGAGCGGCTACACTGAGCGATGCGTGCAGCCCGTGCCCGAGGGGACGTTCGTGCTCGATGAGGCGCGCGCCTGGTCGCTGCTCCGGGCGCTGTCTCGAACCGTGCGTGCGCGGCGACGGCCCTTGGGGCGCGTCGGTCTTTCGCTCGACGCGTCGGGGGGCCTGCGTGAGGTGGCTCCGGAAGCGGGCTGGGTGGTGCTCGATGCGGAGCGCCGCGAGGTCGCGTTCCGTGGGCACCCGAGTTTCGAGGTCGCCGAGCTGTTCGATCTGTACTTGCCGATTTGCCTGGGTGGGGCGCGCGCGTGCTTCACGTTCGCGCACCTCGGGCAGAGCCTCGACGGGCAAATCGCGACGGCATCCGGCGCCTCGCGGTACGTGACGGGCCCCGAGAACCTTCGGCACATGCACCGCCTACGCGCTCTTTCGGATGCGGTGCTCGTGGGCGCCAGCACGGTCGAGCGCGACGATCCGCAGCTGACGACGCGCCTCGTCCCGGGAGACAACGCGCTCCGGGTCGTCGTCGATCCGCGCCTACGGCTCTCACCGAATCATCGGGTCTTCCAGGATGGCGCCGCGCCGACGCTCGTCGTTTGCGCGGCGAGCGCCGCGCGCGGAGCGCGCCGGCTCGGCGAGGCGGAGATCGTGCCCATCGAAGACGCGAACGGGGAGCTCTCCCCGCGCGCCATCGTCGGAGCCCTCGAGAGTCGAGGCGTCGCCTGGGTGTTCGTGGAGGGCGGCGGGATCACGGTGTCGCGCTTCCTCGCCGCGCGGGCGCTCGATCGCGTTCAGGTCACGATCGGATCCGTGTTCGTGGGCAGCGGCCGCGCGGGCATCGTGCTGCCGGCCATCGACGACCTCGGGCAAGCCCTCCGCCCGAAAACGCGGCGCTTCCTACTGGGCGACGACGTGCTCTTCGACTGCGAGCTCCGCCCCGAAGCGTGACGCGCGCTCGGGGCGCCGTGCGTGAGGCGTGCGCCATCGTGCGCGCGAGAAGCGACCTTGGTCTCGAAGCGTGCGGCCCACTCGGGGGGCGTGTCGGGGGAGCTCTGCCCCGACGAGCGGCTCACGCTCGGTGCCGCGCGTGGAGCCGGCGCGATCGCAGGCGCGAGAATGCAGCGCGGAACGAGCGAAAGAACGAGTACCAGAGGAGCAGAGAGCCGACGAACGCCACGGGCCCGGCGACGGAAGCGGGCAGGGCCAGCGCCGCGATGCGGCTCGTGACGAACGCGCCGAAGGCGCCGCGCGCGCAACGCGTCCGCGGCGCGTGCTCTGCGGGCGGCAGCACCGCGAGCGTGAGCACGTAGAGATACCGCAAGAGCCCGCTCACCAGGATCCACGCGCCGTAGCCCCACACCGAAAGCAGAAGGAAATCGACGACGAGCACCAGCAGCGCGTCGGTCTCGAGATCGAGGCGCGCGCCGAACGCCGACTCCGTTCCGAAGCGCCGCGCGAGCGCTCCATCGAGCCCATCGAGCACGAAAACGGCGAGAACGACCGCAGCGACGAGCCACCCCGAGGCAGGCGTGAGTGCGACGAGGCCGAGAAGGGCGACGAGGGCGAGCCGGAACGCGGTGACGCCGTTTGCGGCATTTCCCACGCGCACGCCGGCGCGCGCTCGTGCGAGGCCGAGCGCTCCGATCGAGAGCGAGCCGACGAGCGCGATTGGCCAGGCACCCCGAAGGACGAGCGCACCTCCCGTGGCTGCCAGCACGGCGACGGCGTGCACGCGACTCCACCGTTCGAGCAGCGCGAGCAGGCTCGACGAAGGCGAGAGGGCCGTGGTGGAAGGCATGGTCGGTCGTGCGCTCCGTTCCGCACCGGGTGCGCGTTCGAAGCGTAGTGCAAAGACCCGACCGGCGGCTTCCGCGCAGAGCGGCGCCGGTCGTGGTATGAGCGCTCCGTGTCTCGGCTCGGAGGTGGAGCGACGTCCCGGGGTGCCCGGGCTTTTTGGGTCGTCGCGCCCTCGATCGGCGAGATCCGCGAGGAGCCCGTGCCCGATCCCGGACCCGGGCAAGTGCGTGTTCGGGCGCTGTTCGGTGCGGTGAGCCGCGGTACCGAGACGCTCGTGTTTCGCGGCGGTGTCCCCGAGAGCGAGCGCGAGCGCATGCGCTGCCCGCATCAGGTCGGCTCCTTTCCGGGACCGGTCAAGTACGGCTACACGAGCGTCGGGCGCGTGGTCGCGGGCGCGCCGTCACTGCTGGGCACGTCGGTGTTCTGCCTGCACCCGCACCAGACCGAGTACGTGGTGGACGAGAGCGCCGTGACGGTGCTTCCCGACGGCGTGCCTCCCGAGCGCGCCGTGCTCGCAGCGAACCTCGAAACGGCGCTCAACGCGCTCTGGGATGCGCGCCCGCTCGCTGGCGATCGCATCACCGTGGTCGGGGCAGGCGTGGTCGGCTGTCTCGTGGCCTTCTTGGCGGCGAAGATTCCGGGGACCGACGTCGAGCTCGTCGACGTGCGCGCGAGCCGCGCTCCGGTCGCGGCCGCGCTCGGTGCCACGTTCGCTCCACCCGAGAGCGCGCGTGGCGAACGCGAGCTCGTGTTCCATGCGAGCGGCACCGACGCCGGGCTCCGGACCGCGCTCGATTGCGCGAGCCGCGACGCGACGGTGCTCGAGCTCTCGTGGTACGGCGATCGTGCGGTGATGCTACCGCTCGGCGGCGCCTTTCACGTCGAGCGCCTCACGCTGCGCTCCTCGCAGGTCGGCACCGTGAGCCCGAACGCGCGCCGGCGCTTCTCCCACCGCGAACGGCTCGCCCTCGCGCTGCGGCTCGCTGCCGACCCCGTGCTCGACGCGCTCATCACCGAGGAAGGCGCGTTCACCGACCTGCCACGCACGCTCGCGCGCCTGGCCGATCCCGCCCATGACGTTCTCTGCCACCGCATTCGCTACTGATGGTCCGTGTTTCACGCTCGTGCCGTTCGTCGCGCATCGAGCCTTCCGACCCTTGCCCGGACGGGCAGGGAGCTCTCGACGGAGTGAAGGGACATGTACACGGTTTGCGTTCGAGGCCACATGATGATCGCCCACAGCTTTCGCGGGGAGCTCTTCGGACCCGCGCAACGGCTGCACGGTGCAACGTACGTCGTCGACGTCGAGCTCGACCGGCCCGAGCTCGGGCCGGAGGGAGTCGTCGTGGACATCGGCCGCGCGACGGCGGCCCTGTCTCGCGCGCTCGGCGAGCTCGACTATCGAAACCTGGACGAAGAGCCCGCCTTCGCCGGCAAGAACACGACGACCGAGTTTCTGGCGCGCGTGATCTTCGAGCGCATGGCGGAGCGCATCCGCGCGGGCGAGCTCGGCCCCGGCTCCGAGGCACTCTGCCGGATGAAGGTGACCTTGCGCGAGTCCCACGTGGCGTGGCCCGGGCAGCGGGGGCCATTCCCGGGGGCCCTTTGGGGCCCCCTCCCCCCAGCCCTTGGGCCCCTGCGCC
>QGUH01001347.1 GCA_003242355.1 Pseudomonadota bacterium | reverse complement strand
TCTCTGATCTGTGTTGCTGCGATTCTCTCTTGTTCTTTTTTTTTGTTGATTTTCAGGGCCTCCCCAGTAGTCTGCACCTCTCTATGCCGCGGCAGCGTCAGTTTTCGATGCGCGGACAACCCGGTCGTGTGGGCCAACTCCGATCTGCGGGCGCTCGGCAGCTTCGTGCCCAAGGCCGGGGCCAAGCCGGGCCCGGTCGACCTCGACAAGTCGCTGCAAGCCCTGCGAACGAGCCCCGCGCTCTCCCAGCGGCTCCCTTCGCCCACCTCCCTCACCACGGTCGGCAGCCCCAAGCTCACCATTTTCGCCGGCGTGGAAAACCGGGACGCGGCGCCGCGCCTGGCGATGCAATACACCGCGCGCGACCCGAACGGCCCGGGCAAATGGACGTTCGTCGCCGACGCGGAGACCGGGGACGTGCTGCACGTCGAAAGTCACCTGCACTTCGACATCGACGGCACGGTACAGGCCGAGGTCATCACGGGCCCCGAAGCGATGGAGTGCGGCACGCTCGGCATCGCCCCCGTTCCGTACGCGCTCGTCAGCTCGCCCGTCGGCGACGCGTTCACGAACGAGAACGGCACGTTCACGCTTCTCGAGTCGGGCGGCAGCGCCGTGCCGCTCGTGTCGTCGATGACCGGCGAGTACTTCACCGTGACCACCGCCGAGGGCGACCCTGCCTCGCTGTCGCTCACGGTGACGCCGCCGGGGCCCGCCAGCTTTTTGCACCAAGACACGGCCGATCCGCCGGAGCTCGTGCTCGCCCAGCTCAATGCCTACGTCCATGCCAACGCCCTGCGCGACCTGCTCCTCGGCTACGTGCCGGAATATCCGGGAATCGCGGAAGAAACGGGCTTTCCCATTTACGTGAATCGCTCCGACTTCCTCTGCGAGCCGACCGGTGGCGGTTGGTACGACAACGATAGCCCCGTTCGGAGCATCAACTTCTGCAAGCGCACGGCCGAGCGCGCGAACACGGCGTTCGGGAGCATCGTGCACCACGAGTACGGGCACCACATCATCGACTCGGGCGGCAGCGGCCAGGCCGAGTACGGCGAGGGCATGGCCGACACCATCGCCATGCTCTTCTCGAAAGACCCGAGAATCGCAATCGGATATCACGCCGATCAGTGCGACGAGCCGCTCCGCTACGCCAATCGCGACTGCCAGTACAGCCCGACCGAGTGCTCCACGTGCGGCTCGACCTACTACGAGTGCGGCGCCGTGCTTTCGCGCGCGATCTGGGACCTGTGGCAAGCGCTCGAAGCGAGCGACCCCGCGAACGCGGACGACATCGTCCGCTCCCTCGTCTTCAGCTCGATTCCGCTGCACACCGGCACCCGCATCGACGACACGATCGCCATCGACCTGCTCACGCTCGACGACGACGACGGGATCATCGAAAACGGAACGCCGCACTATGCCGAGATTTGCGGCGCGTTCGAAGGGCGCGGCATGAGCTGTCCGCCGATCGCGACCGGCCTCGTCGTCAAGGGCGACGACCTGGATGCGGAAGGGCCGAGCGACGGCCCGTTCGTGCCCGGC
>QGUH01000328.1 GCA_003242355.1 Pseudomonadota bacterium | reverse complement strand
AAAGGCAAAGTCCGGAGTGGCAATGAAGCCGCGTTTTGGTGAGGGGGAGGTCCGGCCTTTAAAAAACCACGTTTAGGCGCACGCGAGCGGATCACGTCTCTCGGGAACGGACTTGAGACACGAAATCTTAAGCAAGTGATTCCGAACGAGACGTACCGGCCGTGATGCAAGCAATTCACGCGCCGCGGCGTTGGCGCGGGCGCCATCTCTTCGGGATTTTTCGTGATTTGCTCCGCTGGTTACCTAAACACACTCCCGGGAGTAACCGTTCGGGTTCCGTAAAGTGCGCCTCGCCAAATTCCATTTCTTCGCGCTCTCGTCGGTCGCGTGTAGTCTCTACGTGCCCGATGTCATGAATGACGGATCGGGGGGGAGGCCGGGTCAGGTCGGCCGCGGTGGGGCGCCTTCGGGGGGGATGGGTGCCGGCGGAGCCTCCACCGAGGGCGGCACGTCGGGCTCGTTCGGTCACTGCGAAGGGTGTGCCGGAATCGGAGACGAGCACGCCGGTGGTCACGCGGGCGCCGACACGAGCGGCGCGGGTTCCGGCAACGTCGAAGCCGGAGCGGGAGGCGAGCTTGGCGAGGGTGGGGCAGGGGCAACGGCGGGCTCCCCGGCGGAGGGCGGCTCGGACGGCTCCCAAGCCGGCGCTCCGGGCGATGGGGGCGAGCCCGAAGTACCGGCGGAACCGGCTGCGGTGCACGTCGAGACGAGCGTCAGCTACCAAACCCTCGAGGGTTTCGGCGCGGCGGTGGGATGGTTCGAAAACTACCTGCTCGCCAATCCCCACAAGGCCGAGATCTACGACCTGGTTTTCGCGGAGCTCGGACTCGACATCTTGCGGTTGCGGAACCGGTACCGGGGTGACCCCGAGGGGTTCGACCCCGGGGCGGCGGAGCTCGTCGAGCAAGCAACCGCCTCGCTCGGGCGGCCGCCGCGCGTGCTCCTCTCGTCGTGGTCGCCGCCGCGAGCCTTGAAAGCGAACGACCGCGAGGATTGCTCCGGAGAAACCGCCTGCACGCTCGCCAAAGACGAGAACGGTTTCGTTTACGAAGCCTTTGCCGACTGGTGGGCGGAGTCTCTCGCGGCGTACGCGAGCATCGGCGTCGTCCCCGAGTGGATCAGCATCCAGAACGAGCCCGATTTCATCCCGCCCTCGTGGGAAGGCTGCAAATTCATGGCCTCCGAGACGTCCGACTACCCGGGTTATGGTATCGCGCTCGAGCACGTGCACGCGCGGCTGCAAGAGCTCGAGAGCCCGCCGAAGCTGCTCGGTCCGGAAACGCTCGGGCTGCACTGGAACAAGCTCGACGTGTACGGCCCCGAGATGGATCTCGACCTCCTCGATGGAATCGCTCACCACCTGTACGAGGGGAATGCTTGGGAGGACCCCGACCTTTACATCGACCCGATGCGCAGCGCGCATCTCCTGTTTCCCGACAAGCCCAAGTTCCAGACGGAGTTCAGCATCCCCGGCGAGGACGCGTACGTCGAAACGGCGTGGCTCATCCACAACTCGCTCGTGGAAGAGCACGTCGCCGCGTACCTTCATTGGGACTTGATCTGGCAATGGGGCGATGGCCTCGTTTCGCTCGAGTCGCCCGGGTCGCCAGCGACGTGGAAGACCGAGAAGGGCTATCTCGTCCGCAAGACGTACCGCTCCGTCCAGCACTACGCGCGTTTCACGGACCCCGGGTACGTGCGCGTGGCCGCGGTTTCGACGGCCGCCGCCCTGCGCAGCACGGCGTTCCTGTCGCCGGAGAAAGACCGGCTGGTCGTGGTTCTGGTGAACACCGACGAGGTTCCGCGCCGAGCCGTGATTACCTGGGCGGGAGTGAGCGCGAAAGCGTCGGCCGTCTATCGCACCTCCGAGAGTGAAGACTTCGAGGCTCTCGGTGCGCTGCCCGCCGACAAGAGCGTACTCGTGACGCCGCGCTCGCTCGTTACGGTGAAGCTCGACCTTGCGAAGTGACACCCCCGTTCGCCCTGGCGGAGCCCCTCCAATCCACCTCCGTGACGGTGACATCCGTGACGGTGACACTGGATCTCACGCGCCACCGCGGTCGCTTCGACGACGTGGCTTGCGAAACGACCTCACTGGATCTCGTGGAGAGAGGTTTCGCTCACTCCGAGCGATGCTTCGAGAATCGTCGTCGTTGGTGACCGTGACCCTGGACCCGACGAACGGGGCGGCGCTTCACGCGCTGACGGGCTTTGCGGACCGGCTCGCCTGACGGTGATGCTGGATTTCGAGGAATCGGGCAGAGAGCGGCCAGAATGTCCGGAGGGTGATTCGAGCGGCAGGCAACGCGCGCTCTTCCGGATGACACCCCTGAGGGTGGGGAAGGGGAGCGGGACGTCGCGTTCGCGTGGCACGGTGCGGTGGGGTGCCGACTCGGTACCACCGTTTTTGCGGAGCTCCATAAAGGGCCTGAACTGGGGGGCCGTACGGGGGAATCGGCACTGCCCGACCTTGCCCGGAGCGTGCCCAGACTCGAGGAAACTTGAACATGCGGATCCGAATGAGCTCTCGATCAATCGTTTTTGCATTCCTGGGGAGTTGTGCGGTGGCGGCGTGCGGCGACGACGGACCTTCGGATCCGATGCTGTGCCTGGACACGCCCGAGAACTGCGCGGGAAGCGCCGGCATGGGGGGTGGGGGCAACGGTGGATCGAAAGCTCAGGGCGGAAAATCCGGCGGCAGCGGCGGCAAGAGCTCCGCAGGCGGCACCGCGAACGGTGGCGACGGCGGAGACGGAAGCGGCGGCAGCTCGAAGGGCGGCAGCTCCACCATGGGGGGCATGGGGGGTACGGACGGTGATGCCGGAGAGCCCAACCTCCCGATGGGCGGCAGCGACTCCGAAGGCGATGGCGGCGAAGGACCCACCGCCGGCGCTGGCGGCGACGAAGGCGACGGAGGCGCTCCCGACACGGATGGTGGCGAGGGCGGAGCCCCGGACAGCGGCACCGGCGGCACCGGCAATACGGGGAACACCGGAAACACCGGGAACGAGGGCGGCGCCGCTGGGGCGAGCATCGAGCCGGCTGGCGGCGCGGGCGGCGATTCCGGGGACCCCGACCCCGACCCACCGCTCTCGCTGCTCGGCAATGGAAGCCTCGAGCTTGGAACGAGCGGCTGGCAGCAGTACGGTGGGACGTTCGCGCGAACGACCGAAAAAGCGCGGACTGGCTCGTACGCGGGCGTGACGACGGATCGGGACGAAAACTGGCAAGGTCCTTCGTTCGTTCTTCCGTCGGGTGAGGGCGACTACCAAGTTTCGGTGTACGCCTTGCACACCGGAGCAGAGGATACCGAGCTGCGGCTGGAGGCGAAGATCGTGTGTAGTGAGGACGACGAGACTTATGTGACCATCGACACGAAAGAGATCCCGCCCGATGAATGGACGGAGTTCTCCGGAACGTTGACCGTGCCGGACGACTGTCACACGGTGCAGGTGGTCGTGAACCAACCCGGCGGTGACGACTTCCCCGACATCTACGCGGACGACGCCTGGGCGCTCGATGCCGATGTGGAGAACCTCGCTGGAAACGGTGGAGCAGAGTTCGGGAAGCAGGGATGGCAAGACTTCGGTTGCATGATGGTCCAGTCCGATGAGTACGCGCATTCTGACGCCTACTCGATGCTGTGCCCGGAACGGGGCGACGCCTGGATGGGCCCGTCGTATCTGATGCCGACCGGCGCCGGAAAGTACTCGGTGAGCGCTTGGGTGCTCCACACGGGTGAGGAAGACGCGCCCATTCAACTTTCCGCGAAGACCGTCTGTGGCGAAGGCGCCGACGAGGACTATCCGTTCATCACCTCGACTACCGTCGCTCCCGAGACGTGGGCACAGCTGAGCGGGACGCTCACGGTCCCGCAGGATTGCACGTTGGTCCAACTCGTCGTGAATCAGGACGGGGTGGACGAGTTCCCCGACCTCTACGTGGACGACGTCGAAATCGCGCGTAAGCCCTGACTTTCGCAGAAGGCGCGGGACCGTCCGACGCCTAGACTAGCCCGGAGCTCGGCATCGCTCGCATGAGAGGGCTCGCGCTCGCGCGCGGGCCCTCTGTATGCTTGGGCGCGTGCAGCGCGCCACGTTAGCTCTCGTTTGCTGGATTTTCGGGGCAGGGCTCGCCGCGGCGGGGGAAGCCGCGGCGGACCATGCCGAAACGCGCGAGCGCGAGGTCTCGCTCGACGAGATCGTGGCGTTCGCGGAGCGGCATGCGCCGGCCATCGCGCTCGCGTCGCGGCAGCGGGCGTATGCGCTCGCCGAGCGGCGCGGGGCCGAGCCGTGGCTGCGGGACAATCCGCGGCTCGAGCTCGGCGTGGGGCCGCGCTTCACGGGGGGCGGAACCGACGTAGACGCCTTCGCGGCGCTCGAGCAGCCCATCGAGATTGGCGGGCAACGCGCGCGACGGCTCACGGCGGCCGAGCGCGCCGCGGAGCGGGCCGCCGCGGAGATCGCGGCGGTGCGCTGGGAAGTGCGGCGAGACGTGGTGCTCGCGTACCACGCGGCCGTGATCGCGCGGGAACGGCTCGAGCTCGCGCGGCGCATGGTCGTGCTCTCGGAGGCGCTGCTCACCGCGGCAGAGCGCCGGCTCGCCGCGGGCGACGTGAGTGCCATCGAGGTGCTGACGGCGCGCGCCGAGCTCGCGGAGACCCGGCACGAGGCGCTGCGCGCGAGCGAAGCGTTTCGGGTCGCGCGGCTCGAGCTCGCGCGGACGGCCGGGTGGCCTCTTTCGGCGCCGCCGCAGGTTTCGGGCGTGCTCGACCCGCCCGGCCCCGTGCCGAGCCTCGACGACGTCCTGCGCTCCTCGAAAGGCCGGCATCCGGAGCTCGTGTTGCGGCAGGCGGCCGTGCGCGAGGCTTCGGCGCGCGTCGCGGTCGCGGATCGCACCGCCTGGCCGAGCCCGACGCTGGGTGTGGAGGTCGCCCGCGAGGGAGCACCGGGAGGCGCGCCGAGCACGATCCTGCTAGGCACGGTCGGGATGCCGCTGCCCATCTTTCGAAAGGAGCAGGGTGGACGCGCGACCGCACGCGCCGCCGTGGACGTGTCGCGCACGGAGGCAGCCATCGCCGCGCGTGCTCTCGAGGCGGGCCTCGTTCGGGCGCATGCCGCGCTCGCGGGGGCTGCCGAGCGCATCGCGCTTTTGACGACGAGCGGGGTGCCGCCGGTGGAAGAAGCGCTGGCGCTTTCGATGCGCGGGTTCGACGCGGGCGAGGTGCCGCTCGCGGACGTGATTGCGCTGCGCGAGCGCCTGCTTTCGGTCCGCCTCGAGCTGCTCGACGCCCACGAGGATCATGCGCGCGCCCTCGCCGAGCTCGAGTTTGCTGCGGGCGCGGCACTGTCGAGGGCGCCGTCCGGGTCCGGAGCGCAACGGTGATGGTGCGGCGATCGGTCGTCGTCGG
>QGUH01001346.1 GCA_003242355.1 Pseudomonadota bacterium | reverse complement strand
TAAATTTTTATAAAGGGCAGCGCATGGGCTATTTCCCGTCTTTGGGCGCTTGCGGCGCGGGGGCGCGAGGGGGGGGGGGGGGGGTGGCGTGATGACTGGGTCGGGTGTGGGTTGGGCGCGGGTGACGGTGTATGGGGGGTTGTTGGTCGCGGCGGTCGGCTCGGTGGGGGTTCCGAAGATTGCGTTGTTCGTGTTGGTGGGGGCGTTCATTGCGTTCGTGGCGTTGCCGCGGAAGCGGCCGCGAGCATTGCTCGTGCTGTCGGTCGCGGCGGGGGTGGCGGCGACGATCGGGTTCGTCCGCTTCCTGGTGCACGAGGCAATGCCGGGCATCGTTCAGGGCGGCACGCTTGCGACGGGCGCTGCGGCGGTGACGCGCTTGCGGCAATTCGTGGTCGCGCAGGATGCGATGCGGAAGCTCGCTCCCATCGATCCGGACGGCGATGGCGTGGGATCGGCGGCGTTCCTCGACGAGCTGACGGGGCGCGTCGGATTGCGCGGCGGCGCGCCGCTCACGCCGCCGCTGCTCGAGCGCCTGCCTGCCTCGGTCGAAACGAGCACCGGTCCCGCCGTGGAGGTGAACGGCTACTTGTTTCTCATTTGTCTGCCGCGACCGGACGGGGGCTTCACGGCGCGGCCGGGCGAGGCCGTGGATGACGAGCTCGCCGAGCGTCGCTTCGTCGCGTACGCCTGGCCCGTTTCGGAGAGCCTCGGCCTGTTGGAGGCGTACTTCATCGACGAGCACGAGCGCATCCTGTTCACGCGCAGCGGCGCGCCCAAAGGCCAGCGCCCGCGGATCGGCCGCGATCGCGCGCCGCCCTGCGACGACGCCCTGGCCCCCGCGACCCGCGAGGCGTGGCAAGTTTGGCGCGGGAAACGCCCGCGCACGGACCTTCCTGGAGACAAACCTCCTCGCAGCGAATAGCGGCCCGAAAGGGGCTCCATCCCGGCGCCGGTCGCGTCGCCCTTGCCGGAAGGAGCGTCCGATCCATGCTCGCGGCCATCCGATGATCGACGCGATGCCTCCGAGCACGCCCCACGAGCCGCCGGCGCGACCGGGCGAGTTCGCCCCCGTTCGCATCGGGCCGCTCTCCGTGTGGCCGCCCGTGGTGCTCGCGCCCATGGCCGGCGTGACGAACTACCCATTTCGCGCGATCTGCCGACGCTTCGGAGCGGGCCTGTACGTGAGCGAGATGATCACGGCGCGTCCGCTCGTCGAAGGCAACGCGAAGACGCTGAAGCTCGCCGACTTCGGCCCCGACGAGAGCCCGCGCAGCCTGCAGCTTTATGGCGTGGATCCGTACTACGTCGGTGAAGCGGTGAAGCGCCTCGTCGGCGAAGGTCACGTCGATCACATCGACATGAACTTCGGCTGCCCCGTCCGCAAAGTGACGTCCAAAGGGGGCGGCGCAGCGATTCCCGCGAAGCCACGGCTGCTCGCCGCCATCGTGCGTGCGGCCGTGCGGAACGCCGGCGCCGTACCGGTCACGATCGGTCCTTTATAAACATTCCCGCGCCCCGGAACCGTAACTAAATCCCTATGCCCGCTTT
>QGUH01000327.1 GCA_003242355.1 Pseudomonadota bacterium | reverse complement strand
ACGGCGAGCTCTTCGTGCGAACCTTGGGCGGCACCATCGGCAGGGTCGGTCAGCTCGCGCCGGGGGAGGCGCGCCTCGCGCTCAACGAGCCCTGCCTCGTCTTCCTCCGCAAGCGGCGTACGGGGCACGTGGTCGCGGGCATGGCGCAGGGACACTTCGCCCTGGGGCGGGACGAAGCCGGCGTTCTGCGATTGCGGGCGAGCGCGAGTGTTGCGCGCTACAAGGGCATTGCCGGCTCGGTCGTCGCGGAGCTCGCGGACCGGGAGCTTTCCGCGGCCGTGCAGCGGGTGCAGAGGGTCGCGCGATGAGGCGAGGTGCAGCGGGGGCGGCGCTTTTCGCGTTGGCCGGCATGGCGGCGGCGACGCCAGCGTGGGCTTACTGCCGAGCGCGCGCGTGCGACGACCTGAATCCCGAGCTCTCGTGTGAGTACGACCTATTCGATTGCCCGATCAGCGAGTCGCGCCCGCTCCTGTTCTGGCCGAGCTCGTGCGTGACCGTCGCCATCCACGAGAACGGTTCTCGACGGCTCGGGATCGGGTTCGACGAGGTCGACTCGGCGACGAATCGCGCGTTCGGGACGTGGCTTTCGGCCGACTGCGGCGGCGACCACCCGGGCTTTCGTGTCGAGAATTTCGGTCCCGTCGCGTGTGGGGAGCCCGAGTACAACCTCACCGGCAACGCGAACATCGTGCTGTTCAAGGACAAGGAGTGGTTTTCCGATCCGGAACGGACGATCGCGATCACCCTCCTTCAGTTCGACACGAACACCGGTGAGATCTTCGACGCGGACATCATCGTCAACGAGGACAACTTGCCCCCGGGCCGGGCGGGCAGCGGCGACGACTTCGCCCTCGTGGACGTGCTCACGCACGAGGTCGGCCATTTCTTGGGGCTCTCCCACTCGCGCGAGCCCGACTCCATCTTGTGGCCGGCGTATGCCGAGCGTCGGGCGGGGGAACCGATGTTGAACGCCGACGACGAGGCGGGCATCTGCTCCGTGTTCCCTCCAGGACCCGACACCGAGGACGCGGTGTGCGCACCCCGGCATGGATTTGCGGGCGAATGTGGGGGGCGCCCCGTACGGCTCTCGGGAGGCTGCGCGCTCGTGCCCCGCTCCGACAGCCGGGGTGGCCTCGTTTTGCTCGTCGCGTTCGCGGCTTTCGGGATGCTTCGCCGACGCGGTAGGTGAGCCGCGCCTACTGCCGTGACTGGCCGCCCGCCGTGATCGGCGGCGGTGAATGGAATCGACACCTCGGACGTTGGGGAGGGGCCGCTCGAAGCCGGCGCTCGGTCCGACTGCATCTGCCCGCGGGCCGAATCGGTGAGCGGTGCGACGGATTTTCGGATCCGGCGCGTATGCTCTCCGTCGGCATCGAGGTTCGTCATCGTGATACCGAACGAAGCGGCATCCCCGGAGGTACGGGGTGATCCCGAAGTGCTCCGCACCCTGGGCGCGCATCGTCCGCGGTCGCGGCGCTGGCTTCTGCGCGGCGTGACGCTGCTCGTCGTCCTCGCGGCGGCAGCGGCGCTCGCCTTCTGGCTCCGTAACCGGAACGGCGGCAAGCCGCGCGAGCAGTTCGTCACCGCCCGGGTCGAGCGCAAGGACCTGCGCGAGACGGTTACGGCCACCGGAACCCTGAGCCCTCTCGATTCCGTCGAGGTCGGTGCGGAGGTGACGGGGCGGGTCATCCGCGTGAACGTGGACATCAACGACCAGGTCCAGGCCGGTCAGGTCCTGGTCGAAATCGATCCGGAGCAGCTCGAAGCGCGCGTGGAAGAAGCGGCGGCGCAGCTCGCGAGCGCGGAGGCCTCCCTGAAGAACGCGACGGCCACCGTCAAAGAAGCGGAGCTCAAAGCGACGCGCATGCGCGAGCTCCATCAACGCGGTTTGGTGTCGAGCCAGGAGCTCGAGACGGCCGAGGCGGCGCTCGACCGGGCCCAGGCGCAGGTGGCGACGGCCAAGGCGCAGATCACCGTGGCGCGCGCGGGGCTCAAGGCGGCGAAGACGAACCGAGAGAAGGCGCTCATTCGCTCGCCGATCGACGGCATCGTCCTCGCGCGGACCGTCGAGCCCGGGCAAACGGTGACCGCGGGTTTCCAGACCCCGGTTCTCTTCACGATCGCTCGCGATCTGACGCAGATGCGGCTCTTGATCGACGTGGACGAGGCGGACGTGGGCAAGGTCCGCGAGGGGCAGGAAGCGACGTTCGTCGTGGACGCGTATCCGCGCCAGAAGTTCGCGTCCAAAGTGCTGCGTCTCAACAACATGCCGAAGCCCGACTCGACCGTGATTACGTACGAGGCGTTGCTCAGCGTCGACAATCGCGACCGGCTGCTGCGTCCGGGCATGACGGCGACGGCGACGATCGTCACCTCGCACAAACCGGGCGTGCTCACGGTTCCCAACGCCGCGCTCCGCTTCGAGCCCGCGGCGAAGGCCGCGACCCAGGATCGTCCGCGGCCCGGGTTGCCGTTGCCGGGAATTCGCATCGGTGGCGGCGGCACGCGGCGCCCACCGAGCGGGGCGCGACCCGACGCGGGGCCCCGCCGGCAGGAAACCGTCTACGTGCTCGAGGCGGGGCAACCCAAGGCGATCCCCGTTCAGGTGGGCGGAAGCGACGGGCAGATTTCCGAAATCGTCTCGGACGCACTCCGCGAGGGCATGGAAGTCATCGTCGACGCGGTGGAGACGTCCGAGTGACGAACGCTGCGACGCGTGCCGCAGGGCGAGGACCGATCGTCGAGTTCGCCCAAGTCTCCAAGATCTACGGTCACGGAGAGACCGAGGTTCGGGCGCTCGATCGGGTCGACCTCCAGATCCACCCGGGCGAGTTCGTCGCCATCATGGGGGCGAGCGGCTCGGGCAAGTCGACCGCGATGAACATCATCGGCTGCCTCGATTTGCCCACGCTCGGCAGGTACTCGTTCCGCGGCGTCGACGTCGGCGCGCTCGACGCCGATCAACGGGCGCTCTTGCGGCGCCACTACATCGGGTTCGTGTTCCAGGGCTTCAACCTGCTCGCCCGCACGACGGCGCTCGAGAACGTGGAGCTGCCGCTCGTCTACCGTCGCGTCTCGAGCCGTGAGCGCCGACAGCGCGCGCTCGCCGCGCTCGAGGCGGTGGGGCTCTCGGATCGCGCGAAACACGTGCCTTCCGAGCTGTCCGGCGGTCAGCAGCAGCGCGTCGCCATCGCGCGCGCGCTGGTCAGCAATCCGGCGCTGCTCCTCGCCGACGAGCCCACGGGCAACCTCGATTCGGCGCGCAAGGTCGAGATCATGGAGCTGCTCGTGCGGCTCAACGTCGAGCAGGGCATCACCATCGCGATGGTGACGCACGAGCCGGACATGGAGGTGTACGTCTCGCGCGTCGTCGTGTTCCGGGACGGCCGCATCGTCGACGAGCGCCCGGGCGGACAGGCCCGCCTGGGAGGTGCCGCATGATCCGGGCCACGCTGCTCATGGCGCTCCGTGAGATTCGGCGCAACACGCTGCGCTCGTTCCTCACGATGCTCGGGATCGTGATCGGCGTCGGAGCCGTGATTGCGCTCGTGACCATCGGCGAGGGCGCCACCGCGCGCGTGACCGCGGACATCGGCAAGCTCGGGACCAACCTGCTCATCGTGACGCCCGGTGGGGATCGCCGTTCGGGCGCCTTCACCGCGGCGCAGTCCTTCAAACGAGAGGACGCGACGGCGCTCGCTCGCGAGGTCAGCGGGATCGAGCGCGTGGCGCCGACCGCGACGCGCCAGGCGCTCGCCGTCTCCGGAAACCGCAACCTGCGCACGCAGGTCGTGGGCACGACGCCGGACTACCTCGACGTGCGCGCGTACACCGTCGAGCCGGGGCGGCGCTTCCCCGAGCGGGAGCCGCAGCGGGAACGCTCGTGTGCGTGATCGGCGCCACGGTCGCGCGGGAGCTCTTCGGCGCGGGCGACCCCGTGGGGGTCTCCATTCGTCTCGACAAGCTGAGCTGCGAAATCGTCGGCGTGCTCGCGGCCAAGGGTCAGTCCGGAATGGGCCAGGACCAGGACGACCTCGTGATTTTGCCGCTTCGAGCGGTGCAACGCAGGCTCGCGGGCAACGACGACGTCAACGCGATCTACGTCACCGCCAAGAGCTCGCACAGCACCGCCCGCGTGAAGAGCCAGATCGAGAGCTTGATGCGCGAGCGGCGGCGCATTGCCCCGAGCGCCGACGACGATTTCCGCGTCCGCGACATGCAGGAGATCGCCGAGACGATGAGCGCCGCGACGGGCACGTTGACCGCGCTCCTCGGCGCGATTGCCGCCGTGAGCCTGGTCGTCGGCGGCATCGGCATCATGAACATCATGCTGGTGAACGTGACGGAGCGGACGCGCGAGATCGGCATTCGGCTCGCCATCGGTGCCCGCGCGCGCGAGGTCTTGCTCCAGTTCCTGATCGAAGCCGTGGTGCTCTCGACCATCGGAGGCGTGCTCGGGATTTCGGCGGGGCTCGGAGGATCGGTGCTCGCCACCCGAGCGCTCTCTTTGCCGTTCGTGTTCTTGCCGGACGTGCTGCTGCTCGCCTTCGCCTTCTCCGCGCTCGTCGGTGTCGCCTTCGGCTACCTCCCGGCGCACAAGGCCGCGCGGCTCAATCCCATCGAAGCCCTTCGCCATGAATGACCTTCGCCTCTCCTGGGTTCCTCTCGTCGCTCTGCTCGTTGCAGGGCCGACCGTGGCGCACGCGCAGAGCGCACCGACCGCGCCGGCTCCGGCGGCCGCGAGCACGGCGCCCGCTGCGGCGCAGGGCGCTCCTCCGGCGGCCGCGAGCACCGCGCCCGGCGTGGTGCAGGGCGCCCCTTCGGCGGCCGCGCCCGCATCCAACGGCGCCACGAAACGTGTGCGAGGGCTCGCCGTCGAGGAAGCCGTCGCGCGCGCGCTGCGCAACAACCCGACCCGCGAGGCGTCCCGGCTCGCCGCGGTCCAGGCCGAGCGGGCCGTGGAAGCCGAGGAGGGGAGGTACCCCTACTTGTTCGGCGTGGACGCCGGGCACACGCGGGCGACCTCGGCGCGCCTCGGGTCGGGAAACGGCGTCACGTCCACCACGTCGAACTCGACGGTGGTCGGGGCCTCGTTGCGGCGCTTGTTCCCGAATGGAACCAACGCCGAGCTCCGGGTTTCGGGTGAGCGGTTCGAGGACGACCTCGCCGGTGCGGCAGTGCCGGGCTTCAACGCGAGCACCGGGTATGCGACGTCGGCGCGTGTCTCGATCGTGCAGCCGCTCGCACGTGGCGCCGGACGGCGCGTCGGCGAAGCGGAGCTGCGCGCGGCCAGCTGGAATCGGCAGGCACCGGACCGGGGGGCCGGTCCCTTAAAAACATCTGACGCTGCCGCCGAATAGAGAGGGGGAGATATAGGTGGGGTCCGGAGCAAAAAAAAAAAAAAAACGAAGAGAA
>QGUH01001345.1 GCA_003242355.1 Pseudomonadota bacterium | reverse complement strand
CGAATCGCGAGCGCGCTGGCCGCGCCGCGCACCGTCGCCCTGCTGCGCACGCGGGTCCGGGGCGTGCCGCGCGTGCGGCTCGCTTGGACGAGCGGCGGCCACCACCGCGCGCTCGCCTGGGCAACGGCACGGGCGCTCGTCGCGCGCACGTCCGCAATCGTCAACGACCCCCGCGCGGCGCCCCTACGTGTGGAAGTGGCGCCGGAAGCCCGAGGCACGCTGGTCATCGTCCCCGAGGTCCGCCCCGATCCCCGGTTTGCCTATCGCGTACGCGACGTGCCCGCCGCCTCCCATCCGACGATCGCAGCAGCGCTCGCGCGGCTCGGCGGCGTGCGCCCCGACGACGTCGTCTGGGATCCCTTCGTGGGCAGCGGGCTCGAGCTCGTCGAACGCGCTCGCCTCGGCCCCTTCCGACGCTTGTGCGGCTCGGATCTCGACCCGCGGGCGCTCGCCGCCGCGCGCGAGAATCTCGCCGCGGCAGGTATTTCGAATGCCGAGCTCCTTCTGGACCACGCCTGCCGCGCTCACCCGCCGGGGGTCACGCTGATCCTCACCAATCCGCCGATGGGCCGCCGCGTCGCCCGCGACGGTTCGCTCGGCGCGTTGCTCGAGCAGTTCGTCCGGCACGCCGCCACCGTGCTCGTCCCCGGCGGACGCTGGGTGTGGCTCTCACCGCTCGATCGGCGCACCGAACGGTTCGCGCGTGCGGCGGGCCTCACCGTCGAAGCGGGACCACACGTCGATATCGGAGGCTTCACGGCGCGTATTCAAGTGCTGCGCCGCCCTGGCGCCTGAGCTCACCCCTGGCGCGCTGCGAGCCAACGGGGATCGATTTCGCAACGCGCGACCGGCTCCACGGGTCCCTCGAGCAGCACGCCGTCCGAAGCGACCGTCACCCAAAGCGTCCCTCCGGGCATCTCGACCGTGATGCGCCCCGGTGCGAGCCGCCCCGTCCGCACGGCTGCCGCAGCCACCGCGCACGACGACGAGCCGGATGCCTGCGTCTCCCCGGCACCCCGTTCCCAGATCCGAATCTCGACGCGCCCGGGCCCGACCACGCGTGCAAACTGCACGTTCGTTCGATTGGGAAACCAGGCGTGCCGCTCCAACGACGCGCCCCAAAGGCGCCACGGCAGCGTGTCGAGCGGCTCCTCCCAGAAGCTGACGCAATGCGGGTTGCCGATGCCCACGGCCGTCGCCCGAATCACCGCGCCCTCGATCGCGAGCTCGCCGTCGATGAGCGGCGCGCTCGCGAGCACGGGCACCTCGCTGGGCTCGAACGTCGGCTGCCCCATTTCGATGCTGATGAGCTCCTCCGTCACCCGGCAGGCCACCGTACACGGCCCGGTCGACACGGTGAACTGCGAGCCCGCTCCGCGTTCCGAGGACAACCAGCGCGCGAAGATGCGGAGCCCATTGCCGGACTTTTCCGCGACCGATCCGTCCGGATTCCAGATGCGCACCGCGTAGTCGGCCTTCTCCGTCGGCGGCATCGGCTCGAGCACGCCGTCGGCCCCGATTCCGCGGTAGCGGTCGCAGAGCGCCACCGCG
>QGUH01001344.1 GCA_003242355.1 Pseudomonadota bacterium | reverse complement strand
AACGCTTCGCGGCGGGCGTGCACAGCTACGTCAAGGGGCAGCAGGGTCCGGTCGAGGTGACGCTCGAGAGCGTCCCCGAGGTCACGCCGCCCGAGCCGGAGCGCGAGGAAGCGGAACCCGAAGTCGAGCCGCCGACCGACCGCCCCGAGCCACCCCCGCCTCAGCCTGCGGAACGTCCGATCGAGCCCCCGGTGGTGAAGCTCGAGCAAAAGAAGGAAGAAGAGAGGAAGCCCGAAAACGTCGAGGAGCTCACGCAGAAGAAGCGGATCTCGGTGCGCCAACACGTCGAGGACGAAAACCAGGAGGACAACCCCGACGCGGAGTTCCTCGCGGAGCACAACAACCGCGTGCGCGAGCAAACCCAGGCGCGCATCACCTCGAACACGGAGGACGATCCCGAGCCGACCCCCGGCTCGAACGACAGCGGCGTCGGCGATCAGCCCGGCAACGCCCACGAGACGCGCGTCGCCGACAACGAAGACCGTCCCGGAGAGGAAGGGCGCCCTCCGAGCGAAGAACCGGCTGCGCGGCAACGCAAGCCGAGTGAGATCCCGCCGAAAGCCGGCGCGCCGGACGTCGCCGCCGCCACGCCGCCCGAAGCGCCCCGCAATCCGGGAGACGTGCGCGGTGTGAGCAAGCCGGGCGACGATCGCACCGCACGCGCGACTCCCGAAGAGCCGCGTGAGGCAGGCGCCGAGCGCGAAACGGAGGAACGGGCGGAGATCGTGAGCTCGGATCACGGAACGGACGCCCACCCCGGCGCACAGCAAGAGCAACGGCGCCGCGAGGCAGAACGACCGCGGCGCCTCCCTCCCCGGCGCGTGCGCGGTTACGAAGATCTTCTCGGCCTGGGTGCCGCGGGCACCACGCGAAACGGCATCAACCTGAACCTCACCCCCGGGCTCGCCCAAGAAGCGATCGGGCTCGATCAACTCTCGCGCGAGCGTCTCGCCGACGGCGCCCGACGCCGAAGCCAACACCTCGGCTCGTGGAAAACGGCGGGGCTCGAGCGCTGGCGCGCCGCCATCGAGAACTACGTGCCGAGCGTGCGCCCCGGCAATCAAACGGCGCTCAACACGGCGCGCGCGCCGTTCGCGAGCTACCTTGCGGCGATTCACAATCGCTTGCACCCGATTTTCGCCGACTGGTTCCTCGAGAGCCTCGACGCGCTGCCGGCGGGGCACCCGATGAATCGCCCCGATTTGCGCACCAACCTGGAGATCGTTCTGGATCGAGCCGAAGGGCGCATCATCCGCATGGGCGTGACGCGCACGAGCGGCATCACCGCCTTCGACATCGCAGCCCTCGACTCCGCGCAGCGCGCCTCGCCGTTCGGACCGCCGCCGCGCGAAATCGTCTCGCCCGACGGCAGCGTCTATTTGCACTGGGAGTTTCACCGCGATCCACGCATCGCTTGCACGACGTACAACGCCCGCCCCTACATCCTGAAAGCGCAGCCGAAGCCCGCTCCCGCGCCGACGCCGGAGCCGCCCCGGGACGACCGCGACGCCCACGCCCGGCGCCCGTCGGACCGAAAGCTCGGCAGCCGCC
>QGUH01001343.1 GCA_003242355.1 Pseudomonadota bacterium | reverse complement strand
CACTGCCCCAGGCCCACCCGTCGCCCAGGCCGACGGCCGGGATGCCGGCCGCCGAGGCGGCCGCGGCCGCGGCCGACACATCCCCTCCCCAGCCCTCCGAGTCGTCGAGCTCGTCGAGCGACACCCAGGCCCAGCAGCAGCCCGCGACGGCGTCACCTCGAGGTCCCGACGAAATCCCCAAGGCCCCGCGCCCCGGGATGCTCTACTGCCTCGCGCTCAAGCCGGTCATCAACAACGGCATGGTGCTCGTGCCCGGGGCCAAGTTCTGGCTAGACAAGGCCGACGCATTGCGCGCGCGCGACAAGGGCACCGTCAAGATTTCCCGCATCCACACCCAGGAGGAGCTCACCGTCGAGCCGCCCCCGGTGGACCCGCAAACCGAACTGGTCGCGTGCCGCGCCCTCCGGACCTGCTTGGTCGGAGGCATGGCGCGCGCCACGGGCGACGTGTTCATGATCCCGCGCCGAGACGCGGTGCGCGCGAGCCTGAAGGGCCAGCTCGAGTTCGTCGACCCTTCCTGACCAAGACCAGCAAGCCCCCGCCTCGCCTCTGACAGGCGGGGGTCCACCACGGAGTAGAGCCATGGCCGACCCGCTCATCACCTCCGAAGAGCTCCAAAATCGGATTTCCCCGGCGCTGTGGTCGATGGTCTTCAACGACCACAACACGGGCGACGAGAACGAGCCGGCCGATTACCAGATGCGCGCCGACGCCTCGAGCAAGGTCCGAGCAACGCTCGGCCCCAACTTCCCGCTCGAAGATCTCGTCGCCAACAATCCCATCTACGCCGAGGAGCTCCGGCGCCTGACGCTCGAGGTGGCGCACGCCATGTGCGCCATGCGGCGGCCACGCCTGTTCCCCGAACTGGACCCGTTCCAGCTCGACGAGCACGCGACGAAGCAGCTCATCGCCATCCGCGAGGGCATCATGCAACTCGCCACGGACCCGGAGCAGGGCGCAGGCGACGCCGGTGCCGGTGATGCCGCCGGCGGGGCCGTCCGGACCATCCTCACCGTGCGGCACAAGGTCGGCGACCGCCCCATCCGGTTCCAGGAGAACTGGGGCGACTTCTGACCTTCTCGCAGGCGGCGATGTTCCGATGCACGCTCGATCTGAGCGCCTTCCGCGAGTCCGCGAACGAAACGATCCGCGAGCTCGAGCGCGGCATCGAGCGGGTGACGGCCACGGCCGCGCAGGAGGGCGCCGACGAGGCGCGCAAGGTCGGGCAGTTCCAGGACCGCACCGGGCAGCTGCGGCGCAACATCGCCGCGTTCCGCGTGAGCGGAGGGCCGCGGCAGAGCTCCTGGGAAGTGCTCGCGGCCACGCCCTACGCGCAGTTCGTCGAGGCGGGCACGAAGCCGCACCAGATCCACGCGCGCAGTGCGCCCTATCTGGTCTTCTACTGGCCGAAGGTCGGCCGCGTCGTCCGCTTCCCGAGAGTCAATCACCCGGGCCCGCGCCCGTACCCGTTCATGGGTCCAGGGCCCTTGAAGGCCGCGCGCCCCATCCGCCCCGGCTTCAAAGGGCCACTTCCCCGAATTTGGTGCCCCTC
>QGUH01001342.1 GCA_003242355.1 Pseudomonadota bacterium | reverse complement strand
GGCCTGTGTTTTTTCGCTGGGGACCTGCTCCGCGCGCTCGAAGCGATCGCGCCGCTCGAGCTCGCAGAAGATTGGGACAACACGGGGCTCTTGCTCGACCCGAGAGCTCCCGGACAGGAGATGCCCGTCGAGCGCGTGTTGCTCGCCATCGACGCCACGGAAGACGTGATCCGGGAAGCGGTGACGTTCGGGGCGCAGTGCCTCGTCGCGTACCATCCGCCGCTGTTCGCGCCGAAGAAGCGCTTTGCGCGCCGTACGGACCCGGTGGTGTTCACGGCCGTGGCCCACGGCATTGCGGTGTACTCGCCACACACCGCGCTCGATGCGGCGCCTTCTGGCCTGAACGACTGGCTTTCGCGCGGCCTCGGTGCGGGGACGGTCGAGCCGCTCTTTCCGGCGGCGCCCGCCGAGCCGAACGATCTCAAGCTCGTCGTGTTCGTGCCGGAAGAGCACGCCGATGCCCTGCGCGACGCCCTCGCGGAAGCCGGCGCCGGGGTGATTGGGGCGTACTCGCGCTGCTCGTTCACCCTTCGGGGTGAAGGGACGTTCTTCGGCCACGAAGGTACGAATCCCGCCGTCGGCGCCGCGGGGCAGCTCGAGCGCGTACCGGAGATCCGCCTCGAGATGGTGTGCCCACGCCGCGCGTTGCCCGCCGTGACGAACGCGATGGCTCGCGTGCATCCCTACGAAGAGCCGGCCTGGGACGTGTATCCGCTCGCGCCGCGGCCGCGCCGTGGAGCGGGCCCGGGGCGTCGTCTCGTGCTCGACGAGCCGGCGCCGCTGTCGGAAATCGCCGAACGCCTCAAGCGCCATCTCGGGCTTTCGCACGTCGGTCTCGCCGCGAGCGCGCGCCACCGCTCGGGTGACCTCGTGCGCACCATTGCGCTCGCCGCGGGCGCGGGCGGCAGCTTGTTCGAGCGCGGCGCCGGCATCGATCTGTACGTCACCGGCGAGATGCGCCACCACGACGTGCTCGCCAAGCTGGCGAGCGGCGCGAGCGTTCTCCTCGCCGGCCATTCGAACACCGAGCGCGGTTATCTGCCAACCCTGAGGGATCGTCTCTCGCACGCCCTGGACGGACGCGTGGAGATCAAGGTGTCGACGTTCGATCGCGAGCCGATCGCGATCGTTTGAGCGGGAAACCGTGCACGGCTCCCGCGTGGGACCGTCACGCCCCCCGTGCACGAGCGGGAAAACGCACGGTCCAGATACCCTCGTCGTCTCGTACGCGCTGGCGCTGCCCGAGAGCGCTAGATCGCGGCAGGGCGACGGCGGTGTCACGCCGCCGAGCGCCGCGTGCGGATCGGCTCCCTGCGCGGCTCTCCGCGAACGCGCCTTCACGGCATGGTCTCTGGTCGCCCGCAGCTCCGACGAACACGCTTCGGACAGCGGTGTCCGCGACTTCGCGCGCGCCCCACGGGCCCGCTCACGGCGCGGCGGGCGCCATCGGGGGGGGGCCGGGGCGGGGGGAGGAGAGCCCCGTCTCCTATAACCCACTGGCGCCGCCCACGACAGAGAGAAGTCGGAGTATCGGAGTGCCCGACGCAACGAA
>QGUH01000326.1 GCA_003242355.1 Pseudomonadota bacterium | reverse complement strand
CCGTAGGACATTTTGCGTCATGGCCGTGGCCTTGTTGCTCGGGATCGCCGCGCCCGCGGCGCATGCCGGCAACGCCGAGAGCTTCATCCGCGCCAAACACGAGCAGCTGACGACGCTCGTCGCCAAAGCCAAGACGAAGGCCGACGAGAGCAAGTTGGAGAGCGCCTTCGACGAGGTGCTCGACTACGATACCTTGGCCAAGGAGTCCCTGCGCGACTACTGGGACCAGCGCTCACCCGCCGAGCGCGCCGAGTTCCAGGATATTTTGACCAAGCTCGTTCGTGCCGCCTACAGGAAGAGCCTCAAGCGCATCGGCAACTACGAGGTCGAGTATCGGGGCGGCGAGAAGGGGGCGGCCGGGCAGATCGTTCGGACGGTGGCTCGCAATCGCCAGAACGCCCGCGAGGAGCCCGTGAGTATCGACTACGTCGTGCGCGAGTCCGGCGGCAAATGGCAAGTCGTGGACATCGTGACGGAGGGCTCGAGCCTCGTCAGCAATTACCGCAGCCAGTTCCGGCGCATCATCAAGAAGGACGGGTTCTCCGAGCTGTTGCGCCGGATGAAGAACAAGCTGGAAAAGGGCGACGTGGAGTAGGCGCCTTCCGGCCGGGGCCGCATGGCCCGTGGGCCAAGCCCTCCGAGTCGCGTCCGGCGGAGTGGGGTAGAGCGGCGACCCGCGGATATTTGGCTACCTCCCGGCGGCCCCTGGTAGATTTCGGCGACCTCGTGGTCGCCCCGCACGCGAAGCCCCGAACCAGCGATCGACCCCGGTTGTCCGGCAGCCGGGCGGCACGCCTTGGGTCCCCGTGACCCGCCCCACGAGTCCCCCTCCGACCCCGACGACCCTGGCGCCGCCGGCGCCGACGCCGGAGCGGCCTGCGCCGACGCCCTTGCGCCTTTCGGCGACCCGTGGGGCGCTCGGGTTCGAGCTCTACGAACCCGTCGACATCGGTCCGCTCACCATTGCGGCGCTCGAGCTGTCGCTCCCGGGCCTGAAATTCCCCATCGATCTGTCGGGCGGGGTCCCCAAGTTCCGCCATCGCCGCGGTGACCTCGAGCACGCGCGGGTGCGCCTCGACCTCGATCGCGGGGAGCGCTGGCTCGTCCCGATCGCCGCGGAGCTGTTCCCCGAAGGGAGCCGCCGCGTCACGCTCTTTCCGGTGCCTGGCGGGCTCGGGGTTGGGGTGCTCGGAACGGGGCGCGCGGTGGCCTTCGATCTGCTGTGGGTCCCTGCCCAGGCCGATGCGCGGTTCGTCGTTGCGAACGCCCGGGGCGTGGGGTTCGACGTGCCTGCTCTCGGAGCCGCCCTTCGGATGCTCGACACGGCCGCCGGCAAGCTCGGTCTCCGGCGGGGCCGGGTGATCACCGTGCCCGACGTCGGGCACAAGCTCGGCCGCGCGCTGCTTCCGGCGGTCGGGGTTCGCGCTCCGAGTGCCCGCCGCGTGCGTCTCGGGGCGCTCGAGGTCCGCGGGCGGGCAGTGGAGGTCGTGCTCGACGCCGCGATCGCACCCCCGGAGCTCGGCGCGGCGGCGGCGCGGGCGCTCGATCTCGCGAGCTTGGTGGTCGAAGCCGACGATGCCCTCGCTGCCGGCGACGTGGATCGCGCGCGCGCTGGCTACGTCTCAGCGCTCGAGAGCGCGCCGCGGCACCCGGAGCTGGTGCAGCTGGTCGCGGAGATCGATGCGCGCGTCGGAGCGCGGGCAGAAGCGGCGCTCGGATTGCTCGTCGAGTCCGTGCCGGCGACGCAAGCGGGGCTCGTTGGGGCCGAGCTGCTCGCTCGGCGCGGCGATCTCCACGGGGCACGGGAAGCGGTGGAACATGCGGCGCGCCGTGAGCCGTTTGCGCCGCTGTCGGCATTGCTTTGGGTGCGGCTCGCCGAGCTCGAACGGGACCCGCCAGCACGTGCCCACGCGCTCGACCGCGCCGTTGCGCAAGCCCCGGGGCTGGCCGAGGCACGGTGGGCGCGCTTCGCGGCGCGCCTTGCGCGGGGCGACGTGGACGGGGCGCTCTCGGACGCCGAGCACCTGGAGGCCATCGCGCGGGGAGCGCGCGCGCGTCACGACGTGTGCCGGATGGCGGCGAGCCGCCTGCTCGAGGCAGGTTACGAGCGCGCCGCGGGGCGCCTCTACGAACGTGCCCTCCGATACCTCCCGGACGATGCGGTCGCGACCGCCGGACTCGCGCGGGCGCTCGTGCTCGCCGGACGGAGCGAGCGCGCCTTGCCGCTTTTCGAGCGGGCCGTCGAGCTCGGGGAACGCAAGGGCGCGGTGAGCGACGAGGCGCTGATCGATCTCGCGCGCCTTTTGGCCGAGCACGTGGGCGACCTCCCCCAAGCGATCGCTCGGCTGCGCGCCGTGCCGCCCGCGTCATCCCGGCGGGTCGAGGCGCTGTGGTTGGAAGGGCGTTACCGCGCGCGGCTCGGGGATCGCGTGGGGGCAACCCTTGCGTTCGCGCGAATGCGCGAAGCCATCGAGCTGTCGAGTGAGCCCGCCTCGGAGTGGGTTCCCTGGCTCGTCGAAGCGGCCGACAACGCGCTCGGGGTGGACGAGGACGCCGCGGCGGCCGAGCGACACCTCGCGACGGCCCTTCGACTCGCCCCGAACGACGCCGCTCTCGGTGCGCGCTACCGCGAAGTCGCCGAGCGTGTGGCGCAGGCCACTCGCCGCTCGTGAGTCGAGCTTCTCACCGAGCGATCGCGCCCGCCTCGCGACCTAGCACACCGTTTTCTTCGGAGCGCGAGCGCTGTATAGTCGAGCAACCGAGTAGGGATCCTGCAATGGTTCGGTATCTCGCCGTCATCTCTCTCTCGCTCGTCGCCGCGCTCGGTTGCAAGGATCGGGAAGCCTGCGAGCGAGCGCGCATGGATCTCGCGAAGACCTGGACGAAGCTGCGCGAGTCCGCCGCTCGTCGAAAGCTCGCCGGCGTGGACGTCGAGGGGTGGAAGTTCGTCGAGGAAAAGGCAGCACTGCTCGAGAGCTCGTTCCTGACGCCGCAGGTGACCTGGCAGAGCGCCGAGAAAGCACGCCAAGAGCTCGCCGGGCGCGTCAACGCTCTGCGGACGGACACCGAGGCGAATCAGAAAGGGTTCCAGCTCTCGGTGCAGGCGGCGTTCAAAGCGCAGGACGAATTCACGGCGCAGTGCCGCTGATTGCGGGCACGCTGCTGGCGCTGGGGGCGGCGTAAGCCCGCACGCCGAAGCTCCCGGCCACCCAGAGGCGACTCGAGTCGGCGTCCCACGCGAGCGCCGCCACGCGGAGACCCTCGCTGTCGTCGTCGCCCGGGCCTCCACCGAGCTCGACGACGACGCGCGCCATCCCGCTTTCTGCGTTGATGCGCACGATCGACACGCGGTCGGCCGCGTCGTCGGGCAGCGCCACGAACGCGAGCGGGCTCGGCCCTCCATCGGTTGCATGGAGCGCGCTGGCGCCGTGCGTGCCCGGTACGTGGCGAAAGACGTGGCCCTGGTCGACGGAGGTCAGCACGCCAACGCTCGGCTCGCACAACACCACGAGCGAGCCGGCCACGGCGACCTTCGGCGATGCGGCACGAGCGATTCGCAGGGCCAAGCCCGAGAGCGCGACTCGGGAGAACGTCGCTCCCGCATCCTGGCTCACGTACAGCGCGCCTTCCGTGCTCAACGCGGCGACGCATCCGCCGCCAGCGCCCATCGCGCGGATCTCGGGAAGCGCGACTCGGCGAAAGCTCGTTCCGCCATCGTCGCTCACGAACACCTCGCCGCGTGCACTGCGAGCGAAGAAAACGTTCGCATGGGAGCCGCCGGGTTGGCAGAGCTCGAGCGCTTCGCGCGGCGCCGTGCTTCCCTCGGGCAGGACGAGCTCTTCGGAGGCCGCCTTCGAGCGGCCCCGGCGGAGAAGCCGGCCCGTCTCGGTCGAACAGATCGCGTACTCGACGCCGGGGCCGAGGAGGACGAGGCTGCGGATGCGCATCGAGCCCGCCTCGAGCCGGAGCGGAGACAGCTCTCCCGGTGAGAACCAGAGCAAGTCGGTGCTCGCTGCCACGACGGTTCCGTGGGCGAGCGCGAGCGCTCCGCACGACTCGAGCGCGGGCCCGGGACGCGCCTCCGTCCACAGGGGGGTCGCGACGGGCGGGCGTGGCTCGTCGCCGAAGACGAGCTCGGGCTCGAGATCGAGCTCCGCCTCGACCTCCTCTTCATCCTCGGGGTTGTCGTGCAGAGCAGTGGGGACGGTAAGCTCCGGGCTCGGATCGATGGGCCCTTCTTCGTCGTCGCCGTCGTCGAGCCACGAAATCGCGTCCAGTTCGCCGTCGAGCGCTTCCTCGGCCGCGGCGGGGCCGAGCGCGTCTTCGCCGTCGTCACCCTCCGGGAGCTCGTGGATCAGAGCCGACAGATCGCCGAGCTCGAGCTCGGCGTCGGCGTCCGGCCCGTGGTCGGCATCGCGGTCGAAGGGGAGGTCGAGCCCTGGATCGAAGGCGTCGCCAATTGTTTCGTCGTCCTCACCAGATGGTTCCGGTAGGGGATCGAGGAGCTCGCCGAGCAAGGTATCATCGACCTCGTCGGCGTCGCCCGGCTCGTCAGGAGACCCAGACTCGGGAGCGAGCATGCGCGCGGACGATAGCAGAATGGAAGAGGAAGTCCGGTGAGTGTGCCTCCGTTGCTCGGGCCAGGGCTCGTCGTGCGCCGCGTGAGCGTCGGGTGTGAGGATGTCGTCTTCGTGCGCGGCGTGATCGAAGCGAGCGAAGGCGTTGGCGTTCTGTTCGCAGAGCGGGGTGGGGAGCTCGTGATCGCCGCGCCCGAAGCGCTCGAAGGAGCGCTCGACGAGCTCGTTGACGACCTCATGAAAGAGCTTTGCAACGAAGCTTGAAGCTTCGAGGGTTGCCCACCCACGAGAATGGGGCAACGCACGTCTCGATCGTTGCAGGCGGGACGCGCTCGATATAGGGTTGGTCGCCGATCCGTCGCGTCCGTCCGTCATGACCGAGCCCACCGAGAGCCGCTCCGGATCCTCCAGTGAACGTGCGCTGCCGTTGCCACCCAACGTGCTCACGCTCCCGGGGGAATCGCGTCACGTCGAAGCGTGGCGCGAGTGGTTGCGCGCGCTCGCGACGAACGCCGAGGCAGCGCTCGCTGCAGCACTTCTCTACCGCGGGCTCGACGGGGCGGCGCGCGACGCGTGGCTCACCGCCGTCGAGGAAGACGCGGACGTGCTCGGCGTGCCCAAGTTCGCGCTCTATGCGCCGCTGCTCGCGGTGGAGTTCGAGCCGGAGCGGCGCAGTCGCATCCAGGCGCTCGTGGGTTCTTCCGATGCGGCGTCGCCGCGCGTTCCGCCCCAGGCGCTGGTCGGAGTCGGGCGCGGGGGGCAGCGCATCGCGGTGCTGATCTCCCCGCTGTATCTCGATTTCTTCCAGGTCTTGCCCTGCGGGTACCGCGGGAATGCGGATTTCATCTGGTG
>QGUH01000325.1 GCA_003242355.1 Pseudomonadota bacterium | reverse complement strand
ACACCGCCTGCATCGCCTGCTCGATGGGCACCCCCTCGGCGAGCTTCTGGCGCTGCTCGCGGCTGAGCTTTTCGTATTCGACGCGAGCCGTGGCGTCCTTCTCGGCTGCCGCGGTCGCCATCTCGTCGCGCGTGAGCGCCGTCACCGCGAGGGAGACGCCGACCACGCCGAGAGCAATGACCGAGATGAGGGTGGCGAGGGCGCCGACGTTGACCTTGTCCGCTTCGGTGGCCATGGCGGGTTCCTCAGATGTTCTCGAAGGCGAGCGACGCGGGGAGTCGCGGGTCCTTCACCGGAATGAGGTTCTTGACCTTGCGAGCGCCGAACGCGGCGGCTGCCATCACGGCGCCCGCGATGCCGACGAGCGCGCCGATTTCGATCGGCCCGAAGGGCAGCCCTTCCGCGCCGAAGGCCGGCATCACCAGCCAGTACATGTCGAGATACACGACGGCGAGCGACCAGAACGCCCAGAAAGCGAGCGCCTTCTTGTGGCGCTTCACGTGCCGCGAAAGCATCCCGAAGAACGGCACCACGAAGTGCAGCACCAAGAGCGCCGTGGAGACGGTCGCCCAGTCGCCGGCGAAGCGCTCCTTGTACCAGAACGTCTCCTCGGGAACGTTCGCGTACCAGATCAGCATGAATTGGGAAAATCCGATGTACGCCCAGAACACCGTGAAGGCGAACATCATCTTCCCGAGGTCGTGCAGGTGCTCGACGGTGATGCTGCGCGTGAGCCGACCCTGCTTGTGGAGCCACATGGCGGCCAGCGCGAGGCACGAGTTGGCGGCCAGCACGCAGCTCGCGAAGTAGTAGACGCCGAAGATCGTGCTGAACCAGGAGGGCTCGAGCGACATCAAAAGGTCGATGGCGCAGAACGTGAGCGCCAGCCCGAACAGGATCATCGCGGGGCCCGCGACGCGCTGCATGCGCTTGGCAATCTCGACGCCCCCCGACTTGTCCTGCGCGAGCGACTGCTTGAGGAAGAAGCGCCCGAGCAGCGTGAAGAAGGCGAAGTAGACGACGAAGCGAATCAGGAAGAACGTCGGGTTCAGGTAGGGCGCCTTGTGGTGCAGCAGGTGATCGGCGTGCACCCGGTCGTGGTTCGCCCAGGGATAGAGGATGTCGTGCCCGAGAAAAGCCGGGATCACGATGGGCAGCGCCAGCACGCCGAGCACCGGCGCGGTGCCGGCGAGGATTTCGCCGACGCGCCGGAGCACGATGCTCCACTTGGCGTTGACGAGGTGCTGCAGGGTCACCCAGAACAGCGCGCCGAGCCCGATGGCGAGGCCCCACATGTAGGCCGTGAGGTAGGCGTAGGAGAAGCGGCGGAAGCCGTCGTTCTCGAGCATGCCGAGAACGACGCTCGCTCCGAGGCCGAGCACCGCCACCCCGGCGGCTTTCGTCGCGAGCGAGGAAACGGCGGGCCCCGGCCGAATCTCGTCCCCGAGCACGTGAACGTCGGACTCGCTGCCCTCGCCCTTCGGTGAGGCGCTGCTCGAGTGCGGCGTCCGATCCTTGTCCTTCGAGGTCATGATCTCAGCGTCCCTTCTCGATCACTTGGCGGCGCTCTTGTGTTGCAGCGCGCGGAGGTACATCACGATTGCCCAGCGGTCCTCCGTCGAAATCTGCGGGCCGTAAGCCGGCATGTTGCGCACGCCGTTCGTGATGCTTTCGAAGAGCTGTCCAACGGGCTGCTGTCGCAGGTAGTCCTGATTGAGGTTGGTGGGCGGAACCCAGCCCATGCCCCGGCCGCGCCCGGTGCTGGCGAGGTACTCGGCACGCTTGGCAATCATGCCGTCGCCGTCGCCGGCCAGGCCGTGGCACGGCGCGCAGTAGATGCCGAAGCGCTCGCGGCCCCGCTCCATCGTCGCGTCGGTCAGAGCGACCTGGCTCGGGAACGTGCGCGCGTAGTCGCCGTTGACCTTACCCGTGTAAAAGTGGTCGTCGTCGCGCAGCTCGCCCACGGCCACCGTCCCTTCGACGTCGGGTCGGTGCGCGCGCAGGTCGGCGAACACGGGGTTCTGCCGCTGGGCCTTGTACTTGGGCTGCGCGTCCATGTCCTGGATGATGTGAAGGCGCGTGTCCCGCGACTTGGTGAAGCGCGCCTTGGCGGCGAGCGCGAGCGGAATGGCGCCCGCGGTCGCCAGCACGATGATCGCGTAGATGATGCCGCGCGGCATCCGATCCGAGGTGACGCGATCCTCGAGCACCTCGTCGAGCACGACGGGGCGCGTCTCGTCGAGCAGGGCGCGCGTCCGCACCTCGTCGAACTTCGGATCGCTCGCCTGGATCAGGAGGAAGAAGCGATCGTTGGTGGCGCGCGCGAAACGCTCCTTCAGGTCGAGCGGGTGCGACGGCAGCGGCAACCCGTTCAGCATCAGCATACCGACGAGCGTCGTGATGCCCGAGAACAGCACCGTGAGCTCGAACATGATCGGCACGTTGGCCGCGATGCTCCAGAACGGCTTGCCGCTGACGATCCACGGGTAGTCCACGGCGTTCGTCCACCACTGCAGGAGGATCGCCGTCGTGAGCCCCGTGAGCCCCGCCGCGAGCACGAACCAGGGCAGCGCCGTCATGCGGATGCCCATGGCCCTCTCGATGCCGTGGATCGGGAAGGGCGTGAACGTGTCCCAGCGCTCGTACTTGGCGTCGCGCACCTTCTTGGCCGCCTCGAGGAGCTGCCACGGCGTCTCGTACTCCGCGAGCAACCCGTGCAGCGGCGCCTTCTTCTCGGCGGCGGCAGATTCCTTCTTGTGCTCGTCGCTCATGGTCGTTTTCGAGGGTCGTCAGTTGCGGATCTCGCCGTGCGAGTGCGCGGCATGGCCGGACGCGTGGGCGTGAGCCAGCACGCTCGGGTGGAACGCCTTCACCTCCGCCATCGCCACCATCGGCAGGTAGCGGCAGAAGAGGAGGAACAGCGTGAAGAACAGCCCGAAGCTCCCTCCGAGCGTCATGTAGTCCAGCGCGGTCGGGACGTAGTAGTGCCAGCTGGAGGGCAAGAAATCGCGGGCGAGCGAGGTGCAGATGATCACGAAGCGCTCGAACCACATGCCCACGTTGATCACGACGCCGATCGCGAGCGTCGCCCACGGGTTGCGTCGGATCTTCTTGAACCAGTGCAGCTGCGGCGCGAGGACGTTGCAGAAGATCATCGTCCAGTAGGCCCACGCGTACGGACCGAACAGGCGGTTCACGAACGTGAAGCCCTCGTACATGCTGCCGCTGTACCAGGCGATGAAGAACTCCATCCCGTACGCGTAGCCGACGAGCAGACCCGTCGCGATCAGCACCTTGTTCATCAGCTCGAGGTGATCGAGCGTGATGATGCGCTTGAGCCCGAAGAGCTGCCGCGCCGGGACGGCGAGCGTGACCACCATGGCGAAGCCGCCGAAGATGGCACCGGCGACGAAGTAGGGCGGGAAGATGGTCGTGTGCCAGCCCGGCAGCTGCGCCGTGGCGAAGTCGAAGGACACCACCGAGTGCACGGAGAGCACGAGCGGCGTGGCCAGCGCTGCGAGCAAGAGATAGGCGCGCTCGTAGCGGTGCCACTGGCGCGACGAGCCACGCCAGCCCATGGCGAGCAGACCGTACGCGAGCCGGCGAATGGTGGTCTTCGAACGATCCCGGAACGTCGCGAAATCCGGAATCATGCCCATGTACCAGAACAGGATCGAAATCGTGCCGTAGGTGCTGACCGCGAAGATGTCCCACTCGAGCGGGCTCCGGAACTGCGGCCACATCTCCATCTGGTTCGGAATCGGCACCATGTAGTAGGGCAGCCAGGGGCGCCCGATGTGCACGCCGGGGAAGATGGCGGCGCAGACGACCGCGAAGATCGTCATCGCTTCGGCGAAGCGGTTGATCGCGGTGCGCCAGTTCTGTCGCAAGAGGAACAGAATCGCGCTGATCAGCGTGCCGGCGTGACCGATACCGATCCAGAAGACGAAGTTTACGATCGGGAAGGCCCAGGCGACCGGCATCATGTTGCCCCAGGCACCGATGCCGACCCACGCGACGTAGCCGAGGCTCCCCAAGAAGAGCGTGAGCAACGCGAGGGAAACCCCGAACGCGATGTACCACGCCCGCGGAGGGCGCTCCGCTTCGGCGATTCGCGCGATGTTGTCCGTGATCTTCGCGAACGGGTTGTCCCCGCGGGGAGCGAGCGCGAAGGGGTTGTCGTGTCTCGGGGCGTCCATCAGACGAGCTCCGGATTCGGGTTCTTGATGCGCGCGAGGTACTGCACGCGCGGGCGATTGTTCAGCTCACCGAGGACGGCGTAGGAGCGCGGCTTTCCGTGCAGGCGCGCGACCTCGCTCTTCGGGTCGTTCAGATCGCCGAAGACGATGGCCTCGGTCGGGCACGTCTCCTGGCACGCCGTCTTGATCTCGCCGTCCTGGATCGGTCGCTTCTGGTTCTTGGCCTTGATTTTCGCGTTCTGGATGCGCTGCACGCAGAACGTGCACTTCTCCATCACGCCGCGGGAGCGCACCGTGACCTCGGGATTGAAGACCATCGCCTTGATCTTCATCTTCGGGTCGTCCGTGGGCGTGTACGGCGTCATCCCGATGACGTCGAGGTTGTAGTTGAAGTAGTTGAAGCGCCGAACCTTGTAGGGGCAGTTGTTCGAGCAGTACCGCGTGCCGATGCAGCGGTTGTAGACCATGTCGTTCAGCCCCTCGCTCGAGTGCATCGTGGCGCCGACGGGGCACACCTGCTCGCACGGCGCGTTCTCGCAGTGCTGGCAAGGCATGGGCTGGAACGCCACCTCGGCCGTCGCCGGGTTCTCGCCCTTGTAGTAGCGGTCGACGCGCAGCCAGAGCATCTCGCGCCCCATCGAGACCGCTTCGGGGCCCGTGACCGGGATGTTGTTCTCGGCCTGGCATGCCGTGACGCAGGCGCTGCAGCCGATGCACTTGTTGAGGTCGATGCTCATGCCCCACTTGCGTCCCTCGTACGAGACGGGGGGCACCCACAAGTTGAGCAGCGGCGGGTGGTGCACCTTGTCGTGCACGAAACGCGGCTTCTCGCGGTACTCGGCGAGCGTTCCCTCGCGCACGATCTGACCGAGACGCTCCTCCACGCCTCGGCGACCGAGCTGGTCGATGGCGTAGTTGTCCTGCGAGACCGGCAGCCTGGGTCCCTCCCCTGCTGCCCGTAGCGAAGCGCCCGTCGCCCAGAAGCCCTGCTCGCTCTTCCAGAGGCGGTACGCGTTCGCACCGACCGGCGCGATGCCTTCCGTGTCGAGACCGCCGACACGGCCCGCGCGCGTGCGGCCGTAGCCGAGCGTCACCTCGAGGCAGCCCGGCGCCGCGGCCAGCACCACCAGCGCCCGCAGCCGAATCGAAGCACCGCCGACCTCGAGGTCCACCAGGTGGCCGTCCTTGAGACCGAGCTGCTCGGCCACGGCCATCGGCATGGTGACCGCGT
>QGUH01001341.1 GCA_003242355.1 Pseudomonadota bacterium | reverse complement strand
CCCGGGGGGGTGTGGGCTCGGGGGGGTTTCGGGTCCCTCCGGGGCGGGTTGTGGTTCGAAGGTTGCGGGAGCCGCTTCCGACGACCGGGGCGCTTGCGTCGCGCCGACGACGGGCAGGGCTGGCAAAAGGGCGCGCTCGACGCTGGCCACGATCAGGTCGCGCGCGGCGCGCGCTCGCTCGGCGGCCGCGCGCGCCGCGCGCAATCGGGCGTCGAAGACCTCGAGCTGCGTGGAGACGCCTTGCTGGTAGCGAAGCTCGGCGATTTCGTACGCGCGTTGCGCCTCCTGCTCGACTCCGGCCGTCGCGTCGAATGCGGCGCGCGCGGCGACCAGCTGGTGAGCGACCCGCTCTTCCTCGAGCACGGAGAGCTCGCGAGCCTGACGCAGCCGAAGGCGCGCCTGATCGGAGAGCGCGCGAGCCGTCGCGACGTTGGCGGGCGTGGCGAGCCCATCGAACGGCGTCCAGGTGAGGCTCACGCCGGCGACCCAGTTGGTGCGAAACTCGTCCCAGCTCGGGACGAGATCGCCGGGGTAGGCGACGCGCTCGTAGCTCGTGTAGAGCGATACGTTCGGGAAGTAGCCAGCGCGCGCGGCGCGCACGCCTTCTTCGCCCACGTCCACGGCCACGCGGGCTTGCTCGATCGCGACGCGCTCGCCGCGGCTCGGCGGCACGCCCGCGAGCTCGCGGGCCGTCGTCGCGACGGTCTGCCAATCCGCGTCCTCGAGGGCGCTCGTCAGCACGAGCGGCTCGTTCCTCGGCAAGTCGAGCAGGCGGCGGAGCTCGAGATAGGCGAGGTCTCGCGCCATCCGTTCGCGCACCAGGATCGGGCGCTGAACGCCCACGGCCACCTGAGCACGGAGCACCTCGAACTCCGGCTGGCGACCGGCCTCGAACTCGAGGCGCACTTGCTTCAGCGTTCTTTCGGCTTGCGCGAGCGCTGCCTCCGCGATGGCGACGAGAGTGTCGGCGAGCACGGCATCGTAGTACGCGCGCGCCACGCGATACACGGCGTCGGCGCGCGCCGTCGTGATTCCGAGCTCGGCCGAGCGCAGGCTCGCGCTCGCGCGGCGGATGCTCGCGATGGTGCCGCCGCCGGCGAAAAGGTTCTGCTGCACCGACACGCCGAACCGGTAGGTGTTGGCACGTCCGAACGGCAGGTTCTCGAAGGCGGCGGTTTGCGCGTCGTCCGCTCCGGCGGCGGCCGCGAACACCTCTTCGAATTCGGACTCGAGAGTGCGCTCGTACGAGGCGCTGACCGAGACCCGTGGAAAGATTCCACTGCGTGCGGCTCGAAGCTCACCGCTGCGTGCGCGCCGTTCCGTGCGCGCAATTCCGACGTCTTCGCTTCCGCGCTCGGCGAGCGCGAGCGCGTCGCGGATCGAGAGCCGTCGGCCGCCCGCCTGTGCCCGTGCGTCGGCGCCCAGAACGAATACGAAAAAGGCGAAACATACGGCCGTGACGAAAGAACGCGAGCAGCCCCTGGTCATTTTTCGGGCTCCCGATCCCGCGGCGCCCCGGGCGAGGAACGCGTGAATTCACTCCCTGCGCGGGTGC
>QGUH01001340.1 GCA_003242355.1 Pseudomonadota bacterium | reverse complement strand
ATGGCACGGTTTTGGTGCTGGCTGCGCTCGGCGCGGCAGACCACCACGATGCCGGTCGGCAGGTGCTTCATGCGCACCGCCGTTTCGACCTTGTTCACGTTCTGGCCGCCCTTGCCGCCGGCGCGCATCGTGGTGACCTCGAGGTCCGAGTCCTTTACCTCGATTTCGATCTCGTCCTCGACGTCGGGAGTGACCTCGACCGCGGCGAAGCTGGTCTGTCGCCGCGCGTTCGCGTCGAACGGGCTGATGCGCACGAGGCGGTGCACGCCCATCTCGGCGTGCAAATAGCCGTAGGCGTTCGGCCCCTGCACCGTGAACGACGCGCCGTCGATGCCGGCCTCGTCACCCGCCTGATAGTCGATGATTTCGGTCTTGTAGCCGCGACGCTCGCAATAGCGCAGGTACATGCGCAGGAGCATCTCGGCCCAATCCTTGGCGTCGGTGCCGCCCGTGCCCGGATGGATGCTCACGATCGCGTTGGCGTGATCGACCGGCCCGCTCAGCATGCGCTGGAGCTCCACGCTCCGAACGCGCGCCGAAAGCGCCTTCGATTGCTCGGCGAGCTCGCCGATCGTGGCCTCGTCGTTGTCCGCTGCCGCGAGCTCGAGCAGCTCGCACGCGTCGTCGATGTCGCGCGTGAGCGACTCGATCGTCTCGAGCTTCTCCTGAGCGGCGGCGCGCTTGCGCATGTGGGCCTGCGCGCGCTCCTGATCGTTCCAGAAGTTGGGATCGCTGGACAGGCTGTCCAGCTCGTCGATTTCGCGCTTCAGTCCAGCGACGTCAAAGAGACCCCCTTAGCGCATCCGTGCGCCGTTTGAGGTCCTCGAGCACGCTCCTGGTTTCGGAAAGCATGACGCGCCCTCTTAGCTCGCTTTGTTTGCTCGATCCAGGGTGCGCGTTGGTCCGACACGGGCGACGGCATCACCTCGACACGGAGGCAGGCCGGCACGGCACGGGCGCGTCCGCCCAACGCGGGCAACGGCGTCAACCCAACACCGTCGGCTCGACCACGAGCAAAGGCCTCAGCGCGCGCTGGGCGCGGCTCCCCCGTCGAACGCGCCGCGCGCGAGCTCGGCCGAAAATTCGCCGTCGGTCAGCGCCTCGAGCGCGAGGGCCGCAGCGGTGACCTCGGCCTCCCCCTTGCGGCGCGCCTCGGCGTCGAGCTCCGGGTCGAGCAAGCGCACCTTCCCCCGCTCCCAGGCGAGCAAATGCCCGAGCACGCGCTCGATCAGCCGCTCGCGCTCGCGGGCCCGTTCCAAGCGGAGCCGCTCGATGGCGATCTCTTCGGGAGCGAACAGCAAGCGGTGCAGGTCGAAGCTCACGCGGGCCTCGAGCAACAGGTCCGCCTTTCCCGTGCGCGTGTAGTCGTACGCGTACACCTCGGTATCGGTCGGGGACACGCGCAGGGAAGCGTCGGTCGAGCGAGCAGCCCGCAAGACCAGGTCGGGCAACCCCGCGGCCAGCCGAGCGGGCGCCGCCAGGCCGTCGAGCCGCCGCGCTTCTCCCTCGGCTCCCCGGCCCCGAACGCCCCCCCAACCGACCCACCGGCCAAACG
>QGUH01001339.1 GCA_003242355.1 Pseudomonadota bacterium | reverse complement strand
GGTGGCGGCCCCCCCCGCTTCCGGGGCGCAGGGGGGCGCCGGCGCGCGGGCGTGCCCCCCCGCCCTGGCGCCGCCGGGCGCAAGCTCGCGGTGGAGGCGCTGGGGCACAGTGGCCGAGCGTCCGCCCTCGCCGTGCTCACGCCGCTGCTCGAGGACGAGGATCCGAACGTCCGGCTCTCGGCCGTGGAGGCCATCGCGGCGATCGGGGCGGCGGGCGTGGGGGAGGTGAGCGCCCTGCTCGAGTCGTGCCTGTTCGCGCGCGAGCCGCTCACGGCGCTCGCGGCCCTCGAGGGGCTGAACGCCATCGGCGCGGTCCTGCCGTGGAGCACCATCGAGCGTTGTTTGGAGGATCCCGCGCGTCGCAGGCCGGCGTTGCTCGCCGCGGGGCGGAGCCGCGACGCGCGGGCCGTGCCGGTGTTGCTCGACGCGCTCGGCTCGGCGCGCGGCTCGGCCCTGGTGGATGTCACGTTCGCGCTGCGCGAGCTGGTGCGCGATCCGGAGTCGCTCGCGGCCCTGACGGCGTCGCGGGGCCGCGTGAGCTTGGACGTGGGCCAGAAGCTGGTGGCCATGGTGTCCGAGGAGCGCGACAACGACGAGAGCCGCCGCGCGGCGCTGGTCGTCCTGGGCGCATTGGGGCTGCCGGGCTCGGCGGAGTGCGCGCTCGCGGCGCTCGGCGACGATCGCTTGCTCGGCGAGGCGCACGAGGCGCTGGAGCTGCTCGGCGCGCGGGCCGTCCCGGCGCTCGTGGACGGGGCGCGCTCCGGAGATGCGCTGTCGCGCGCGAGCTGTCTCGGCTTGCTGTCGCGCCTCGCCGACGAGCGCCGCGCGGCGGCGGCGGTGGCCGTGGCGCGGCTCGCGCTCGACGACGACTCTCCCGACGTGCAGCGGGCGGGTCTCGGTCTCCTGTCGCGGCTCGGGGACGCGGACAGCATCGCGGACGTGGCGCGCTTCTTCGCGCGCAGCGAGGCCGCCGCCAGCTTCAAGGCCGCGGAGAGCGCGCTGCGCGAGCTGTGCCTGCGGCACCCAGCGGCCGCCGCGGAGCTCGCGGCGCGGGCGGAGCCCGGGGGGCCCGAGGCGCACGCCGCGTGCGTCGCGATCGGCGCGCTCGGCGGGGAGGCGCGCGGGAGCCTCGCGGCGGACATCGCCTTCCTCTCGGCGGCGCTCTCGAACGCGTCGGCGGGCACGCGCCGGGCGGCGATCGAGATCCTCGCGGAGCTCGGCGGCGCAGAGGGCGTGGACGCCGTCGCGTTCGCGCTGACGGACGAGGAGCTCGAGGTGCGGCGGGCCGCGGTGAGCGCGCTCGGGCGCATGCGCGGGAGCGACGGCTCACCCGTCGGCGTGCGGCAGCTCGTCGACTTGGTGGCGCACACCTCGGACTCGGAGCTGCTCGCGGCCGCGGTGCGCGCGCTCGGCGAGACCGGTGACCCGCACGCCGCGAGCGTCCTCAAGCCGCTGTTCCGCTCGTCGCAGCCGATCGTGGCGGTTTCCGCTGTCGAGGCGCTCGCGCGCGTCGCCGGCGCGCGCCGGGTGGACGCTCTGCTCGAGGGCCTCGCCCACTC
>QGUH01001338.1 GCA_003242355.1 Pseudomonadota bacterium | reverse complement strand
GAGTGTGACGACGGCAACCAGATCTCGGGCGACGACTGTTCGGCAGATTGCCGCGCGGAAGTCGTCTCCATCGAGCTCGGGGCAGCCCATGGATGCGCGTTGTTCTCGAACGGTGACCTCCGCTGCTGGGGCAACGACATGTGGGGTCAGCTGGGCAACGCCGACATCTTCGAGCTCAATTTGGAAGAACCGATCCCGCTGACGCTCTCTGGGGTCTCCGACTTGTCCGTCGGTTACGCACACACCTGTGCACTGAGCAGCGCAGGGTTCCTGTGCTGGGGTCTCGGGGTTACCCCGTCGCAGATCTACGAGATCAGTCCGATTTTCATGAACCTCGGCGCTTCCATCGAGCGCCTTCGCGCGGGTCCGGGCGCGTATGGCCGGTGTGCGATCCTCGGCGCGCCGCACGAGAACCGGCTCAGGTGCTGGGACTTCTTTGGTTCTGTCCCCGGGTTACCGGAGCTCGGCGCTCCGAACGATCTCGGCTCCGCTCCGCTCATCGAGCTCGGAGGCCCGGTCCTCGATGTGCAAGTCGGTTCCTCGCACGTTTGCGCGTTGGTGCACGACGACCGAGGTCGCGTCCAGTGCTGGGGATCGAACTTCTTCGGACAGACTGGCGTCGCAGGTTGCAACCCCTGCGAGCTGCCAACGCCGTTCGTCCCCCTGGGCGATGGCTTCGACGTTCGAGCCATCGCCGTTGGCCAAGAACACAACTGCGCACTCAGCACGGAAGGTGCCGTGAAGTGCTGGGGAAACGGGCTTTATGGCCAGCTCGGAACTGGGGACAGCGAGTCGCGCGGGCGCGACTCGGCGTCGATGGGGAACGCGCTGCCGGCCGTTCCGCTCGGCGGCCCAGCAACGGCAATTACCGTCAGTGAGACCTTCTCCTGCGCGCTGTTGGAAGAAGGGTCCGTCAAGTGCTGGGGGGATGGCTCGTCCGGGCAGCTCGGGCAGCCAGAGCTCACCCGTTCGCGTGGGTCGGACACCACGGATGGTATCAATCATCTCGGCGACGAACCCGACGAGCTCGGTGAGCACCTTCCGCCCATCGATTTGGGCGGCCGCGCCATTGCCATTCGTGCCGGCGGATTGTTCGCGTGCGCGCTGCTCGAGACGAGAGAAGTGAAGTGTTGGGGCAACAACTTCTACGGGCAGCTCGGGGTTCCGACGGAAGACGAATTCGTCGGTGACGATCCCGACGAAATGGGAGCAGCGCTCAAAGCCATCGATTTTCGATGACCCTTCGGTGTGCCCGACTATGGCCACCGACCGAATCTGGAGCACGGTTTTTTTCGGATGAAGAGGTTTGGTTGAAATGTCCTCGCGTTCGGAGTCGGGGTTCGAGCCGGTACCTTTCGGTCGCAGCGCGCGCCTCTGTTGGGCGCTTGCGTTCGCCGTGGTCGCTGCCGTTTCGTGACCCATCCGCGACGCCGGGGTGACTTCGGCTGGGGGTGGTCGGCAGGCTGGACGCGACTCGGAGGTGACGAGTGGCGGCCGGAAGAAAGATCAAGGACGCGAGCGAGGCGAGGCGAGGCGGTGTCTGGAAGCGGTCTTTTATACAAT
>QGUH01000324.1 GCA_003242355.1 Pseudomonadota bacterium | reverse complement strand
CGATGCGGCCCCGCCCGCGGCCACTCCCCAAGAGCAAAAACGGGTTGGGACCGCGCCGAAACACGCGGAAAACAGGGTCGGACAGAGTGCCCGCGTGGGGAGGGCCCCCGCCGAGTTCACCTCGGCGGGGAGGGGCGGCGCGTGCCGCCCCTCCCTCTCCTGCGTTCTGCGGCTGCCCCGCGCGAGGTCATGGCGCCGATCGCGCGAGCGCGATCGTCCCATCTGCGGCCGTCTCGAAGCGCGTTCCGAACTGCGCGCTGATCGTCGAGAGCATGCGCTCGAGCCAGCTCACGTCGCGCGAGGTGGCTCGCTCGAGCCGGAGTCGTCGCGACTGCATCACCCGCAGGCGAAGGTCGAGAAGGCGTCCGGAATGCGGCTCGAGCGTGGCGAAGTACATCGGCGCAAGATCTCCGCGATACTCTTCGTACCCCTCGATCCCCTCGTAGTCGGTCACGAAGTCGCCGCAACCGTAGAGCACGAGCTTGCCTCGATACACCTCGATGGCGCGCGGATGATGCGACGAGTGGCCGTGCACCAGATCCACACCGCCCTCCACCAGGCGGTGCGCGAACTCGACCCACGCACGCGGCAGCTCGTAACCCCAGTTCGGCCCCCAGTGGATGGAGACGACGACGAGATCTCCCACGCCCTTGTCGCGCCGAATGCGCGAAACGAGCTCCTCGGCCGCGCTCTCCGACACCTCCGGCAACAAGGCCACCCCCGGCCGGTTCTGCCCCGCAGCCCAACTCTCGGGGATCCCGCTCGAGGGAGTGCCCACGGAGAACACCCGGAGCGTGCCTGAACGGAGTGGAAGGCGAGCAGGCCGGTACGCCTCCGAAAGCGTACGCCCGGCGCCGGCGTAGTGACATCCGGCACGCTCGAGCACCTCGAGCGTCTCGAGCAGACCCGCGTAGCCGTAGTCGAGCACGTGGTTGTTCGCGAGCGCGCACACGTCGATGCGCGCCGTCGTGAGGCAGCCCACGTTGTCCGGGTGCATGCGATAATTGATCCCCTTGTCGACCCAGTCGTCGCTTCGCGTAATGCTCGTTTCCAAGTTGACGATGCGCGCGTCGGGCGCTCGCTGCTCGAGCTCCGAAAGCGCGGCTCCCCACACGTACTCGGGCGTCACGGGCTTCGGAATCCACCCGCTCCGCCGCTCCGCGAGCAGCACGTAATCGCGCGCGTCGCGCACGAAGTCCTCGTGAAGCTCCGGAGCGCTCGGGTGCGGCAAGATCTGGTCGATCCCTCGCCCCGTCATCACGTCGCCGCACAAGAACAGCCGCACCGAGGCAGAGTCCAGAGCAGGGCTCGTGTCGTCCCGCACGTTCACGCCCCCCCGATCAAGCAAAGACGGGGCCGCGGCGCCGAGTCAGCCTGCATTTCCGACCGACTCGGTTTCACGCCATGCGCGGAGTCCGCCCCGGCCGGCCCGCGCGAGCGGGCCCGTGCTACGCTGACGCGCCATGGCCGACCCGGCGAAGCGGCGAGCAACCTACGAAGACGTGCTCAACGCGCCCGAGCACGGGGTGCTCTGGGCCGACGTGGACCTCGGCACGGGACGTTCGGTCTAGCCTGGGCGCCAGAAGCCCCGGCCCAAGGTCGAGCACGCGCGCGGTGTTCCACGAGGCGTTCCCATGAACACTCGACCAGCGAGTCGCAGCGTCTATCGCTGGGTGGGTGTGGGGGTTCCGGTTACGGTGGCCGTGATCGCGGGTGCGTGGGCAAGCGGCATTCGCTCGCCAATCCACCAAACCACGCTGGAAGCTCACGTGGTCGCGTCGCCGTCCGCCGTAGCCGCCACGCGAGCTCCGGAGCCTACACCGTCGTTCGATGCGCCTGCCGACGGTGGAACTCCTCAGCCCGCGATGGATCCAACGGGGCAATGCGCGCTGACCCAGCGCCTGACGCCCGTTCTCGGGCAAGACAGGCCCGGGGAGAACTTCGTCTGGTCGCCGCATTCCCTCGCCGTCGGACTATCGGTGGTGGCGATCGGCGCTCGCGGAAGGACGCTTCAGCAGATCCTCGACCTCATGAATTTCCGCGGCAGTGCCCGTGAGCTCGCACGAGCGCAAGTGGATTCCGAAGCGTCCCACGTTGCGGCGCGCTCGCCCGCCAACGGGTTCGCGTTCGAACGAGCGGTCGCCATCTGGAGCGAAGGACTGTTGCCGGCGTTTCGGCGAGACGTTCGGGCGGCTTTTCCGGATGTCGCGCTGTACGAAGCCGAGTTCCGGTCCGAGTCCGGGCGTGCTCGGGCCGTCACGCAGATCAATGCGTGGGCGTCGCAAAAAACTCAGGGGCAGCTCCGGGAGCTCCTTCCCCCCAACTGGGTGCCGCCCCCTGGGCCCCCCGTTGGCGGCTGGACCGGATCGATCCTGGTCAACACGCTACTCGTGCGTGCCCTCTGGCATGACTTGACGGAGCTCCGATCGGGCGCGTTCCGAACGGCCTCGGGCAAGAACGTGCGCGCCGACTTCGTCGTCTTCAGCGCGAACTTCCCGTACCTCCTGGGGGAGCACGTGGTGGGCGTTTCCCTGCCGCTCTCGGGAACGCTAGTCCGAGCGGTCTTCCTCTTGCCCCGGAATGCGTCTTTGCCCCTCGAGCGAGTGCCCCTCGACGGGCTGTGCGCGCTGCGCTCGACGCACCCCGAGCACGTTCACGTCGAAGTGCCGAGATTTCACGTCTCGTTCGCCGCCGATCTCAAGGAGCCACTCCGACGGTTGGGGCTCGAGGATCTCTTCGAGCCCGGAGTGGCCGAGCTCCTCATCGCATCGCCGCAGTCCTGGATCCACGAAGTCCGCCAACGCTCGGACATCCGGCTCGACGAGCGCGGCATTGCGGCTGCATCCGGCACGGCCGTTCAGGAAAGGCTCGAGTCGGCGCCGCGTGAACGACTGGTCTTCGACCGTCCGTTCTGGTTCTCTCTCGTGGGCCCGGCAGGACGGGTCCTCTTCGCCGGCCGCGTTACGGACCCGTCCACGAAGCAAGCGAGTCCGTCAACGCAAACACCGCGCTGAACGGCCTTTTTCCGGTTCCGTTCGGTCGCAACGAGCACGGCGACACGAACGCGCCCCGATGGGCTCGAAGACGCCGGAAGGACGCGAGAGATCGGCGTCCCAACCGGAAACGCGAAGGTCGCGCCCACGGCTCGACGAGATGGCCGTTAGGCGCCCTCTGGCCCTGCGCTCGCAGCGTGGGTCGGGGCGGGACCGAGTCGTTTGGAATCGCTTCGGGATCGGCCTGCGGGGCGCCACGCCTCGACTCGTGACGGAAGACCTCGATTGCGAGAAAGCACGTCAGAAGCTCGTATCGCCGTGCAACACTGCAACACCGGAAGCGCAACACTGCAACACCGAATCTGCAACACGACGAGATTCGATCCGCTTGTCGCGCGAAAGGCGATTGACGCGAACGCATCACCATTGATATGTGACCGACAACGATGCTCCTTTGGGGGCGTCGGGGAAGACGAAGGCGATCGAAGTGGAGAGCGGCGGGAGGAGTTCTCTTCGCTGGCCGCCTGGCGAACCCATCCCCGAAGGAAACGTCATGGTGAATCGCGCTGCACCGTCCATTCCTTTCGCGGCACTGCTTTTGCTGTGCTCGACTGCCTGTGGAACCGATCCGGGAAACTCGACGGACGGCAGCCTCGAACAGGCGATCGTCAATGGATTCACCAACGTTCCGAACCGGCCCGTAGCGGTCGGCTTCGCGAATTTCGAGACCCCTACGCTCCACAGTTGCAGCGGGTGGATGTGGCGGGGAGACGTCGGCGTCTCGAATGGCCACTGCTTGGCCCGGCCGGCAGGGGGTCCCGGGACCTTCCTCGTTTACCTCCAGGATCTCACGGGCAGCAGCGCGAGCACGTTCCGAGCGGACACCATCGTCGTTCATCCCACGTACGCGGGTCCAGACTCGGCGGATCCAGTCGTTGCCGCCGACGTGAACCAGTCTCTCGGAACGCGCGAGCTCGGGGCCGACCTCGCGATGTTCGTTACGCACGAGTCCGTGGAGTCTCCCAGCCGCACGACCCCACAGACGATTCACGAGGAAGCGCCCGGCAACACCATCCTCGATCGCACGGATGGGGTCGAAATCCAGGGCTATGCGGACGTCGAGCGTCGAACGCTGGTGGGGACGGTCGTCGGGACACGCGACATCACGCTCGCGGGATTCAATAATCAGCGTCTGGCGCGTGCCTTCGTGACGGATGGCCAGTTCGTATCCGGTGTCGGCAAGCAACGGACCGAGCCGGGCGACTCCGGGTCACCGGTCATGGTGCGATCGACGACCGCGATCGCCGGGACGCACTTCGCTCACGCCTTGCAGGGCTCGCTCTCGGTGGAAATGAGCACCTTCGCGCCCTGGGTCGACATCGTGACGGAAACTCGCCGCCCTCCCGTGATGGCGGACGTCGACGGCAAAGGACGCAAGGACCAAGTCTTCTTCGTTCCCTCGCTCGGCAATTGCCTGCAGCACATCGAGTTCGGGGAGGGAATCGTGCTGCGACAGCGGAAGACCCTCCCGATCATTTGTCCCGAGGCCCCCATCTTCATGGGCTCGCTCAACGGTCCGGCGGCCGACGATGTCGTGGCGCTCGAAGATGGGGAGGCGCTCGTCCTCTTCGACGTCCTTGCCGACGACCCACCGACGCCGACCGTGATTGGTGGCTCGGTCGCGTACACCGCGCTCGAGCCCGCACGCCACAACTACGACGATTTCGAGGATATCCGGGCGGTCCGCGCGGACGGCGGGAGCGACTTCCTCTTCGGGTCGGAGCAGGGTCTCGCAGGACCGTTTCCGGCGACGAACGCGCAGTCTTGTCGCGCCGTCTTCTCCGATGTCATGGGCAACGCCTGCGGCAGCCGAGCGCAGACGGGTACCTGTTGGTGCGATGCGGGCTGCTCCGCCCGCGGCGACTGCTGCGCGGACGTGGTGGATGCCTGTCAGGATCCGGGCGGCACGTTCGTCTCCGATCCCCTGGCGCGGATCGCGACGGCGCTGCTCGACCCCACACCGCGGTCCGTGACGAGCTTGGCGCTTCCGGCGCCCATCGCGACCGTGGACGCGGGAATGGGCGTGTTCCTCGAGAAGCAGTGGTTCGTCACCCTGGCATCCGCGTTGGGCACCGCCCCGACGCCTGCGAGCGTGGATCTGAGACACCAGGGGGAGACCGTGCCCGTCGAGGCCGTCCTGGTGCATCCGGAGGCGGATCTCGCGCTGTTGCGCATTTCCACGGAAGCTTCGATCGACATCCCAGCCGGTCAGGCTCTCGAGTTCTACTCGGGCACGGCGTCCGAGCTGGATGCCGAAAGCGACGTGTTCCTGTTCGGCGCGCTGCCCAGCACGGGTGATGTCGCGGCAGTGGCGGTGGTTTGTGAGGAGCTCGCTGCCCTCGAGCGGGGGCGGGGGGGAGATTCGGGTCGCGTCCTTTTGGCCCCGTTGGGGGGCGGCGGGAGCCAGCGTCTCG
>QGUH01001337.1 GCA_003242355.1 Pseudomonadota bacterium | reverse complement strand
CCCGGCGGGGCGCCAACTTTCTTGGATTCCACAGTGTCCGGCGCCGCCTCGGGGGGCACGGGCCTTCTGTGCTGATCGTCTTCGGCACGGGCTGGGGTCTCGCCGACTCCGTGTGCGAGAAGGCGGCGTACCAGCTCGAGCCGATCCGCTCACCGCGCGCAGACGGCTACAACCATTTGAGCGTGCGCGCTGCGGCTGCCATCACCTTCGATCGTCTGTTGCGCCCGCGGTGAGGGCGGTGAGCTCCGGAGTGCGCCGCCCCGGCGCTTCCCACTCGACGAGCGGCGGCTCGACGACGAGCCCACCCGGCCGCGCGCGCCGAAACTCCACGAGCGCGATCCGCGCTGGCCGATCCGCGAACGAATGCACGAGGCGGAGCCGTTTCGGAACGAGCCCTACGCCGGCGACCGCCTGGAAGAGCTCGGTGAGCGCGCGCGCGGGGTACACGAACGCGGCGCGCGCCTTGTCGCCCGAGAGAGCCCGCGCCGCCGCACGCACGAACGGCACCAGCGCGCCCTGGCGCGCCGCACGCCGCCCCGGATCGCTCGGCGGGCGATGGCCTCGAGGGTCGAAGAACGGGGGATTGCCGACGACGAGATCGGCCCGCTGCTCGAGCGCTCGCGGCAAACCCTGCTCCAGGTCGGCCTCGTAAACGCTTCCGGGCACGTTGCTTGCCGCCAAGTTCTCGCGGGCGAGCACCGCGAGCGCCGGGTCGCGCTCCACGAGTGCGAGCGACTGGCACGCCCCGCCGTGGTGGAGCAAGAGGCCGACCACGCCGACGCCCGCTCCGAGGTCCACCGCGAGCGCCGCGCGGCGGCCGCGGGCCGCGAAGGCGGCGAGCACGAGCGAATCGACGTTCACGCGATACCCGTGCTCGGGTTGGGCGAAGCGCACGGCGCCGCGCGCGACGGCGTCCCAGGTGATGCGGCGGCCCTCGGTGGGATGCGGGAGCGGTTCGCTTCGAGTTCGGCTTGCCACGCGGCATGCTCCATGCGACGGGGTCGCCGTGGCCTCCGTGCCGGCACACGATAGCGCATTCTGGAGGCGCCTCGCACATGCCGGAGCGCGCTACGGCCCCCGGTTTTGGGTCCGCGGCAGCCCGCCGGTGTTCGGTATCGCGTTCGCGCTCGCGCTGCCCGAAGCCCGGCGGCGGGTGCGCGAGACGCTCGCCTGGGTGCGTGGCCCGCGCTCGCGGTTGCGCGAGGAGCTCGACACGTTCCGCACGTTCGTCAGCTACGCCCACTGTCTCGCCGAGTCGTTGGCGAGCGGCCGCCCCGAGGCGAACCATCCCCGCATCCGCGTCGAGGGAGAACGACACTTGACCGAAGCGCTCGCGCGCGGTCGCGGCGCCGTCGTGGTGACCGCGCATGCAGGCCCGTGGGACGCCACGGCGCGCCTGCTCGCCGCGTTCACCACGGCCGAGGTCATCGTGGTGATGCGGCCCGAGCGCGATCCGGCGGCGCGCGCCCTGCACGACGCTGCTCGAGAGCGGGGCGGAGTTCGCGTAGCGCACGTCGGCGAGCACCCGCTCGACGCGCTCCCGCTCCCCCGGCTCTCCGAAACGG
>QGUH01001336.1 GCA_003242355.1 Pseudomonadota bacterium | reverse complement strand
TCTGTTGGTCCTGCCCGGTGTGTTTGTTTTACGGACAGGCGGGGCGGCCCGCTCCCCCTCGGCCCCCCCTTCCTGCCGCTCCCCGGGGGGGCCCTCCACCTCGGCGGTCCCCAGGCGCGCCTTTCGGACCCACGCGTCGAGCGCCTGCTCGACGGGCTCGTCTCCCAAGCGACGCGGCGTGAGCTCGACGCGTTGGGGTACGACGTCTCGAAAGCCGGCACCCGAATCGCCGAAGTGAGGGCTGCGTGAGCCGCGCCCAAGCCCTGCGCCTGGCTCCGAGGCGACGCCCGCTGCCGGGTTTTCTCGTTGCGCTCGCGTGCTGCATCATCGCGATCGTCGGCTGCGCCCGCTCCGAGCCGACCGCGGTAGCGCGCGAGGACGAGCTCGTCATTTTCGCTGCGGCGTCGTTGCGAAACGGGTTCGCCACGTTGGGCAAGGAGTTCGAGCGGGCGCATCCGGGGGTCGCGATCACGTTCAGCTTCGCCGGCACCCAGGAGCTGCGCACGCAACTCGAGCACGGCGCCGTCGCGGATGTTTTCGCTTCGGCCGACCAGCGGCACATGGATGAGCTGTTGCGCGCCGGGCGAGTGGCGAACCCCACCGTCTTTGCGCGCAACGAGCCCGTGATCGTGGTCTCCAGCGAGGGAGCGCGTACGGTGAAGGCACTCGCCGATCTCCCCAATGCTGCGCGCATCGTCGTCGGGCTGCCCGACGTCCCCATCGGACGGTACACGCTCGAAATCCTCGAGCGTGCGCAGGCAGCGCTCGGCCCGGACTTCCGGGCGCGCGTCGAGGCGAAGGTGGCCTCGCGCGAGCTCAACGTGCGTCAGGTGCTCACGAAGGTGAGCCTCGGCGAGGCAGATGCGGCAATCGTGTACCGAACCGACGCGCGGTCCGCGCGAAACTCGGTGACGGTCGCGGAGATTCCGCCCGAGAGCAACGTGGTCGCCGAATACCCGATCGCGGTCGTGACCGGCGCTCCACATCCGGGGCTCGCGCGCGCGTGGGTGGATTTCGTTCTTTCTTCCGCGGGGCGACGCGCGCTCGAGAGCGCCGGGTTCACGCCTCCTGTCGGGAGCAGCGCATCGCGGTGAGCGCGGGTCGGTTCGACTTCGAACGACGGGCTTTGGCCGCCAGCGGCGGCGTGCTCGTGGCCTTTCTGGCCGTGCCGTTGGTCGCGCTCTTCGTCACGACGACCGTCGTCGACTTCGGAGCCGGCCTCTTGCACCCGCTCGTGTGGCCGGCGTTGCGCCTGAGCCTGCTCACGACCTTCATCAGCCTCGTCCTGGTCGTCGTCTTCGGCACGCCGCTCGCCTGGTCTCTCGCGCGCGCGTCGGGGCGCATCACACACACGCTCGAGACGCTGGTGCAGATGCCGATCGTCATGCCGCCGGCGGTCGCCGGCGTGGCCTTGCTTCTCGCGTTCGGGCGGCGCGGGCTGCTCGCGGGGTGGCTCTATCCCGAAGGCGTGGCGGTGACGTTCACGACGACTGCCGTCGTGATGGCCGAGGTCTTCGTCTCGGCGCCGTTCTTCGTGCAGGCGGCGACGAGCGCGTTTCGACGCAT
>QGUH01001335.1 GCA_003242355.1 Pseudomonadota bacterium | reverse complement strand
TCTGAACGCCATAGACACGGTTCTTGAATGCGCCGCCCTGGCGACCGCATTCGGCTGGGATGGCCCCGTTGACGTCTGGGAATTCCAGCAGAGCTGTATCATGATCTCCTATGGAGAGTTCTGGTGTTCGACCGACTCGAATTGTCGGCTTTACCTCACAACGGACCCGGGAGACCCGCTTTCGCAATACATCTGTCCGTGTGAATGAGGCCGTGAGGCCGCACGGACGTGCGCGCTGGCGCCCCCGTCGACTCGGGTCGCCGGCGAAGGGCGGTGAGCCCTCCGCGCATCGGCTTCGGGCGGTGCCGCCTGCGCGCCCGCCATGCTTGCGATGGCGCTGTTCGGCGCGCGCGCCGAGGCGCCTCGCCGAATCGCGTGTAGGCGCGCTGCACACTCTGGCCGAGTGCTCGGGCTCGCCGTAGCCTACGGGCGGCGAGAGGTTGGCGCCTTACGGCTGCGTTGGATTGATCGAAGAAGGAAGACGAATGAAAGCGTTGAGGGCGCTTTGCGTCGCTGGGCTTGCCGTCGTGGTGTCTCAATCGATCGTCGGCTGTTCGGACGACGATGCGGGCGACGACGTCGCGTTCGGCGGAAGCGCCGGAGCGGCGGGGAGCTCTGCCGGCTCGGGCGCAACCGGTGGCGTGATTGGCACCGAGGGCGGCAGTGGCGGCACCGCAGGGAGTCCGGAGGAATGCGGGTCGGGTAAAGAGAAGTGCGCGGGCGAGTGCGTGACGCTCGCCAACGATCCCGACAACTGCGGCAGCTGCGGCAACGCCTGCGCCGCGGACGAAGTGTGCTCGGCAGGCGAGTGCCGACTCGATTGCGTGGGCGGCACCACGGCGTGCGACCGCTCGTGTGTCGATACGGACCTCGACCCGGAAAACTGCGGCGCTTGTGGCGAGGCGTGCGGCGCCGGGCTCGTGTGCTCGCGCGGCACGTGCGAATCGTCGTGTGCCGCGGGGCTCACCTTTTGCGACGGAGGCAACGACGAGCCCGCCCGATGCGTCGACACGTTGCGCGACCGCCACAACTGCGGCGAGTGCGGCCATACTTGCGACGCGGGCTACGTGTGCAGCAACGGCACGTGCGCGCTGTCGTGCCAGGCGGGTCTCGTCAACTGCGACGGGCAGTGCATCGACCCCGGCATCAATCGATCCTACTGCGGGGCGACGCCGGGCTGCGGCGCGAACGGTGGCTCGGCGGGCGAGGAGTGCGCCCCCGGCTACGTATGCAACCAAGGCGCGTGTACCCTGTCGTGCGCCCAGGGACTCGTGAACTGTAATGGCGAATGTGTCGACCCGGACGTGAATCGCACCCACTGCGGGGCCACGCAGGGCTGCGGGCAAGCGGGCCAGGGGTCGCCCGGCGCGGTGTGCGGCCCGGGCGAAGTCTGCGCCGATGGGGTGTGCTCGCTTTCGTGCCCCGACGGCCTAATCCGCTGCGGCGTGACCGATCAGCGACGCCGGGATGCGCCGGGGCGGCCGATGTGCATGGGGCTCAGCCGAGGGTTTTCTTGAACGCTGCGGGAGTGAGAGCTTCGAGCGGCAGGTCGAAGAGATCGCGGTG
>QGUH01001334.1 GCA_003242355.1 Pseudomonadota bacterium | reverse complement strand
CCGGAGGTGTGCCCCCTGGGGTTCGTTTCTCCCGGGCGGAATGGGAACCCGGGCGCCGTCGCGGCCCCGGAACGCGGGCAAGATGGGCTCCCGGCCGAACGCGGCGAACTGGTCGGGGATGCAGGGCACGCCGCCGAGCGCGGCCCAGGCACCGTCGAGGTCGCCCCGACTCCGCAAAACGCGCTGTCCTTTGCCGTCGTAGCCGAGCCGCCGCGTCTTCAGCACGGCAGGAAAGCCGAGGGCCGCACAGCCTGCTTCGAGCTCGCTCTGCGAGTCGACCGCCGCGAAGTCGGGCGTCGGGATGCCGAGCGCGCGGAAGCATTCTTTTTCGAGCAGCCGATCCTGCGCCACGCGCAGCGCTTCCGGAGGTGGGCTCACGCGCGTTCTCCTGGCGAGCGCCTCGGCTACGGTTACCGGCACGTTTTCGAACTCGTAGGTGACGACGTCGCACTCCGCGAGCATGGCCAGCGCCTCGGGGTCGGCATGCTCGCGCGCGACGTGGCGCGCGATGGCCGCCGCAGGCGCAGTCGGCGATGGATCGACGCAGAGGAGGTCGACGCCGAGCGGGTGGCCCGCGAGCGCGAGCATTCGCCCGAGCTGACCGCCGCCGAGCACGCCCACGCGCGCCGTGATGGCCGGGCTACGTTCGCGGGTCGGGTGCGTCGAGGACACTCTGCGTTCTTTCGGCGCGGTAGCGCCGCAGCGCTTCGCGCACGTGCGGGTATTTGGCGCCGAGAATGGCTGCTGCGAGCAAGGCGGCGTTGATGGCGCCAGCCTTGCCGAGCGCGAGCGTTCCCACCGGGATCCCTCCCGGCATCTGAACGATCGACAGAAGCGAATCGAGGCCGTTCAGCGTCGTGCGTTCGACGGGCACGCCGAGCACGGGCAGCACCGTCTTGGCGGCGACCATGCCGGGCAGGTGCGCCGCGCCCCCGGCGCCCGCGATGATGACTTCGAGGCCACGCCCTTCGGCGCTCGCCGCGTATTCGAACATGCGATCGGGCGTCCGATGCGCGGACACGACTTGGGCCTCGTAGGGAATGCCGAGCGCCTCGAGCGTGCTCGCGGCGTGCTCGAGCGTGGCCCAGTCGCTCTTCGAGCCCATGATCACGCCCACGAGGGGCTTTTCGGCCGGCGGGTTCACGGAACGCGCGCCACTTTAACGCGGCAAGGCGGTCCGGCAAGCCCGAGTCGCGGCTTTTCGCCGCTCGCTACCGGGGGCGCCCGCCGTACTGGCTGCGATAGGCGAGGACGCGTTGATAAATCGGGTCGGTGACCAGGACGCGGCCATCGACGGGACGATTTCGAAGATATTCGACCACTTCGTCGATGGTGACGATGGCCACGGCGGGCATGCCATAGGCGGCTTCGAGCTCCGCGAGGGCATTCAGCTCCCCGCGCCCGCGCTCCATCCGGTCTACGGACACCACGAGGCCGGCGAGCTCCACGTTCGCGGCTGCGCGGAGCAGGGGACCGGCCCCTGGGCACACAACCCCGCCCAGGGGGCCGCCCCGACCCGAAACGCCCGCGTTGCAGCCACCACAAGCTTCCCGCACCAAATGCCGCACCC
>QGUH01000323.1 GCA_003242355.1 Pseudomonadota bacterium | reverse complement strand
CACGAGCACGATGCTCCCGCGTTTCGCCGTGACCATCGGGCCGAGCAGGGCGCTCAGGGCGACGCGCGCGCTCTCGAGGTTCATCTCGATCATGCTGCGCCAGGTGCTGTCGCCGTCGCGCTCGACGAGGCGCCGGCCGCCGCGGTATCCGCCCGCGACCAGCACGGCGCCGGCGGGCGGCCCAAAATCCGCCGAGATGCGGTCGATGACCGGGGACCACGTTTCCGAGGACGTGGTTCCGATCTCGATGGGCACGACGCCGACCGCCTCGCGGGCCACCTCGGCGAGGCGCGCACCGGCTTCCGGCCGATCGACGGCGACCACCCGCGCTCCGCGCGCGGCCAGATAGCTCACCAGAGCGGAGCCGAGCGCACCCGCCGCGCCCGTCACCACCACCGGGGGTCGAGGAGTATTCGGCACGACCCCCATCTTGTCAGAAACGGAAGTGTGAGTGAAAGGCCGATGATACGGTCGCCCACGATGCTCTGGCTTCCCCCGAGGTCGGTCGCGCCCTCGCACACGGCTTCTCCCGGCTCCGCGCCGGCGATACTGGTCTCTCGGCGCAGAAACCGCTACTCATGACGCGCATGCCATCGACCATTGCACCGGGGCCTCGAGATCCCGTCGCGGAGTCTTCGGAGACCCTCGTCATTTGTGTTTTCGCGGGCGCGGTCGGAGAGCATCCGACCGTGCGCGCCGTGAACTCCGCCCTGGATGGGGCATTGCTCGAGCAGGTGCGCTCGGCGGAGTTCGAGGGGAAAGCGGATCAGCTCCTGGAGCTACCCACGCTCGGGCGCCTGAAAACGAAGAAGGTCGTGCTCGTCGGTGCGGGCTCGTCGGAAGAGGCGAGCAGTGCGCGCTTGCGCTCGGCCGTCGCGACCGGCGTGCGCGCGGGAACTTCCGCGGGAGGTCGGCTCGTCGTCGTTTTACCGCGCAACGACTCCGACCTGCGCGTCGCGGGTGAGGGCGCCGGGCTCGGCGCTTATCGCTTCACCAAGTACCTGACGGGCGATCGCCGTCCGAAGCACGAGCTGTCGCGCATCGACGTGTGCCTGCCGAGCAAACCCATCGACGCGGCGGGGAAGAAGGCGCTTTCGCTCGGAGCCGAGATCGCTTCCGCGGTCGCCATCGCGCGCGACGCCGTCAACGAGCCGCCGAACGTGCTCGTGCCGGAAAAGCTCGCGCAAATCGCGCGCGGGATTGCGCGGGAGCACAAGCTCAAGATCAAGGTGCTCGACAAGGCCGGCATTCTCGCCGCCGGCATGAACCTGCACTACGCGGTCGGGCAAGGGAGCGCGAACGAGCCGCGCTTCATTCATCTCACCTATCAGCCCGCGCAGCAGAAGAAGCCGGCGCCGCGCGGCAAGCGCGGTTCTCGGAATCGGAACGAGGCGAAGCGGATCGCGTTCGTGGGCAAGGGCCTCACGTTCGACTCGGGCGGGCTCTGCATCAAACCCGCGCAGGGCATGGGGGAGATGAAGAGCGACATGGCCGGCGCGGCGGCGGTGCTCGGGTTGATGGCGGCGGTCGGCGTGTTGCGCCCCGAGCTCGAGGTGCACGGCATCGTCGGCGCCGCCGAGAACATGCCGGATGGTGCGGCGTACCGTCCCGCGGACATCTTCACGTCGCTCGACGGCAAGACCGTCGAGATCATCAACACCGACGCGGAGGGGCGCCTCGTCCTCGCCGATGCGCTCGCGTACGCCGCGCGGCTCGAGCCCGACCTGATCGTCGATGCCGCAACGCTGACGGGAGCGGCGCTGGTCGCCCTCGGCAAAACCTACTCGGCCTACTACGCCACCGACGACGCGTTCGGGAGCAAGCTGGAAAACGCGGCGCGCGAAGCGGGCGAAGGTTTCTGGCGGATGCCGCTCATCGACGAGCTCACCGACCAGTTGAAGAGCGACGTCGCCGATCTGAAGCACACCGGCGATCGGTGGGGTGGATCCATCACGGCGGCGCTCTTCCTGCGCGAGTTCGTGGGCGGGGTGCCGTGGATTCACTGCGACATCGCCGGCCCGGTCTTGAGCGATCGCGCCAAAGGCGCGGTCCCGAAGGGGGCGACGGGGCACGGCGTGCTCACGTTCGCACGCTTCGTGGAAGCGCTCGCCGAATGATGGAGCAGGCGGCGTCCCGCACGAGCGTGTCCGTACCCGGGTTCGCGCGTGGGAGCCGATTGTTTCCGGGGGTGTACGCGTGGGCGACCACGGTGGCGTCACCGGCGTTCGCGCGGGAGGCTTCCACTTTCTCGCGCGTTGCGGCGGTGGCCGCCCTGCTCGCGCTCGGCGCCGGCGTCTTCTGGCCGACGCGCGCGCCGCGGCTCGGTCGGGTGCTCGGCATTCACGCCTTCGTGGGGCTGTCGCTCGCGACCTGGGCGAGCGTGCTGCACGACGGCGTCGATCTCGCGGCGGAGCCGCTCGTCGCGGCCTTCGGCGCGCTCGGTTGGATGATCTACGCGTTCGGCTGGGGGGAGCTGCGCGGGCCGCTCACGGTGCCCGAGGACGATCCGCACGTCATTCCGGGAGCGCCGCTCGCGAGCCGCGGCACGCTCGGTCGGCGCGCGACCATCGCCTTCTGGTTGGGGCTCGCGGGGGCGCTCTCGTTCGTCGTGCTCGCGTTCCGAGTGACGCGGCCGACGCACGCGATCCTCGCGCACGCGGTGGCGCTCGCGGCGGGGCTCTGGGTGCTCGGGGCGGCGACGCGCGTCGCGCTCGAGCGGGCGCCGCGTCCTTCTGGGCCGAGCGCCGATCGCATCGCGGCGGGGTCCGGGACGCTCTCGGCGTTGCTCATCGCTCTCGGGCTCGGCGCGCTCTGGCTGCTCATCGGGAGGTGAGCGGTGCGCCTCGCGGACGTCGTCAGCATCGTCTTGCTCGCGGGCGCGATCGGCGCGTTCGCAGCGGGGCTGTACGTGCTCGGAGAGCAGCGCGACGTGCTCGCGCTCTATTGGCTGGTGGTCGGCGCGCTCGCGCTCCGGGCCTCCACGATCCTCTTGCGCCCGCGAGGAGGCTCGCGCTGATGCTGCTCCGGCGATGCTTGGCCACACTCCTTGTCCTCGTCACGGCTGCGTGCGACGAGGAAGCGCCGCCGGTGACGCCCACGCAGGGGGAGCTCCCGCCCGGTGTCGTCGCGCGCGCCGGCGAAGAGAGCGTGCGGATCCAAACGGTCGAGCGAGTCGCCGCGGCACAGAACGTCGCGCCCGAGATCGCGCGCGAGCGGGCGCTTTCGGACGCGCTCTTCGCTGCCGAAGCGGTGCGCACGGTGCACCCCGCGGTGCGTCGGGTCGTCGAGCGTGGCGTGCTCGCGCGCGCGGTGTTGGAGGAGATCGCGCGGGCTGCTGCGGCCGAGGGCCTGCCGTCGGACGCGGAGCTCGATGCGATCGTCGCCGAGCGCTGGGTCGAGCTCGACCGACCGGAGAGCGCGCGGGTCACGCACGCCGTCGCGCTATTTCCCAAAGAGGGCGGCGGGCGCGACGAAGCCTTGCGGGTCGCGCGCGCGATCGAAGCAGCGGTGCGCGACGTGAGCGAGCCCGAGGCGTTCATCAGCGCCGCCCGCGCCGTGCCGCATGGCGACGCCGTCGAGGTGCGTGTCGAACGCTTGCCTCCGATGACGCCGGATGGACGCGGCTGGACGTCGTCCCTCTCCGGCGATCATCCGGCGGGGACGTACGAGCTCGCGTTCGCGCGCGCGGCGAACGCGCTCACGCATCCGGGCGAGCGGAGCGGGCTCGTCGAGACGAGCCATGGGTTCCACGTGCTCTTGCTCGAGGAGCGCTATCCGGCGCGGCGCGTCCCCCGAGCCGACCTGCGTCGTGCGCTCGCTCCCGAGGTCCAGGCGCGCCGCGCTCGTGAGCGGGAACGGGCGTTGCGGGATCGTCTCGAGAACGAGACGGTGATCGAGGTGGCCCGCAACTTCGACGCGCTGACGGCGCGCTTCGGAGAGTAGAGGGTGAGGCCGCGTCGGACCGCGCCGCGCGATCAGCGCGCCACGGCCATCAGCGGCATCCTGCATCGGCTCTGCGAGGGGAGCGACGCCATCGCCGCCGCTCTCGTCGACGCTCTGGGAGAAACGGTCGACTACGCCGGGCGCCTCGCGCCCTACGACGCCCGCGTGATGGCCGCCGAGCTGCGCATCCTGCAGAGCGCGCTCAACGGTTGCCGGTCAGCTGCGCTTTCGCGCACGCACGAGCTCGTCGTGCGCGCCGCGCGGCAGAGCTTCCTCTTACGAGCGTTGAGCGACGGGTATGCGCTCGCGTTGGCCCTGCCGCGATACGCGTTCCGCCTTTCGCGCCGGGCGCTCGCGGAAGCGGAGGCGGAGCTCGCCGCGGAGACCGGGCTCGTTCCCTGGGTTCCCGCGGACGCGGGCCGCTGGGTCCGCGTCGAGGTGCGCCTCTCCGAGGGAACGACGCCGCGCCCCGAAGCCGTGTGGCTCGAGGGAGGCTGGCGTCCGGTGACACTGGTGGGGCGCCTGCAGGCGCACGATCTGGGGCCCGGCGAGATCGGGTTCCTCGCCCAGCTCCCGTCCGGCGCCGAGCTCGTTCTCGTTCGCGAGCCTCCCGGGCGCTGGTTCGCGGGGCTCCCGGCGTGAGGCTTCCGGGGCTCACGCACGGCCGCGGGGCTTCGTGCGCGACCGGACGGATCCGTTCGAATTTTTCCTTGCACGGTCGCCGTCCGTGGCCCATCTTGCGCCTCCCCTCCGGGGTTCCCCCCCGGGCGCTTTGCAGCCCGGGCGAAACGTCGGCGGGGCACCCCTTGCGTGACCGGCTTGCCGGCCTCAAGATGGGTGGACGCCGAGACGTCACCGACGGCCCGGCGTCGAAGTCGAGGGTGGACCCGAAGCAGCCGCTTCCAGGGTCGCCCGAGACTACGTGCGGAAGATCGCACGGGAAATCAGCAGGTCACAAAAAAGACTTGCCTAAGCGCCCCAAGCGATCCATGAATCCGCCCCCCCGGCACCGCCGGGGCGCCCCAGACGGTGTCGCGCCGCGGGGCGCGGGTCGAAAACGGACCTGAAAAAAATCGGATGAATCGCTTGACAGAGAGGTCATCCGAAACTAGGTTCCGCGGCCCCTGACGGGAGAAAACACACTCCCCTCGGTCCTTGAAAACTGAGTCTGATTGCACACGAGAAATCGTGTGGGTAGCCGCACCGTCGAGCTCCACCCCCGGAGCCGACGCAGTGCAAAGCGAGCATCAAAGGCGGCATGCGGCTTAGCCCCGCATCGCTTGCCGAAGGATTCAAACTGGAGAGTTTGATCCTGGCTCAGAACGAACGTTAGCGGCGCGCCTAATACATGCAAGTCGTGCGAGAAAGGGCTTCGGCCCCGGTAAAGCGGCGCACGGGTGAGTAACACGTAGGTAATCTCCCCTCGAGTGGTGGATAACCCTCCGAAAGGAGGGCTAATACAGCATGAGACCACGACCTCGTCGAGGTTGCGGTCAAAGCAGGCCTCTACATGTAAGCTTGCGCTCGAGGATGAGCCTGCGGCCCATCAGCTAGTTGG
>QGUH01000322.1 GCA_003242355.1 Pseudomonadota bacterium | reverse complement strand
GCGAGCGGCGCGCCGTCGGCAGAGGTGCCGCCGCCGACGAAGAGGCGACCGTCGTCGAGCACGAACGCGCTCGGGGACAGACGCGGTGCGCGCAACGCGGGCAAGCCGGCGATGCTCCCCCTCTCGGAATCGGGCGAGACGAGCTCGAGCACGCGAAGCGCGTCGCCGAGCGCGCCGCGGCCGCCGACGAGGAGCGTCTCGCCACTCGCGAGCACGACCGCGGCATGGCGTGACCGCGGCTCGACCAACGGGATCGAGCCCACGAAGCGCCGCGCGCCGGGATCGAAGCGTTCGGCCGTATCGCGTGGCTCGGCGCGGGCGCCCTCCTCGCCGTGCAACGGGTTTTCGCCGCCGGCCACGAGCAAGGTCGCGCCGAAGGGCGTCACCGTGGCGTGGGCCCGCGGCTCCCGCAGGTTTGCTTGCGGCGATTCGTCGGAGCGTACCGCGCCGGTGCCGGTGTGGAAGGTGAGCGCCGCCACGCTCGCGCTCGGCACGTCGGCGTTGCCGCCGCCGACGACGAGCGCGTGGCGCGACTCGGGATCGAATCCGATGGCCTGCCCGCCGCCTGGAGCTGGGTAGTCGTCGACTCCCGGGACGCGGCAGGCAGCCCCTTCCGGCCAGAGCAAGATGGGCACATCGGGGCTCGCGGTACGCTCCGCATAGCCGTGGAAACGGGAGCTGCCGAGCTCGGCGCGCGCCTCGAAGGCGAGCGTGCGGTCGGGGGCCGCGAGCTCGGCGGCGCTGTCGAGCGGCAGGGCATCGCTCGTGTTTTCGGTCGCCGAGAAATCGCCGACGGCGGTGAGCACGAGGCGAGCACGCTCGGGCACCGGACACGCAGCGAGCCCGTGCGTCGAGACGCGGAATACGGGCCCGGAGCTCGCCTCCGTGCACGCCACCGAGAGTGCAATCGATGCGATGACGGAAAGGCGCCAACCCGCACACGCGTGACCACCTCGGAGCATGCGCGCGGCCGGGCTGCCTCGTCCTCGTCGATGAATCCCGCTACCCTCGTATCCGGTGTACCCGCAGATCTTCGGCAAGTACGTGCTCGAGCGCGAGATCGCCGCCGGGGGCATGGCGCGGGTGTACCTTGCCACGCTCCGTGGCGCGGTGGGATTCGAAAAGCGGCTCGTGGTCAAACAGATTCGCCCGGAGCTCGCCTCGGACGAAGCGTTCGTCCAGCGATTCGTGGGCGAGGCGAAAACGGCCGTCGAGCTCAGTCACCCCAACATCGTTCCGGTTTACGAGCTCGGGGTCGAGCAGGGCGTTTACTACATCGCCATGGAGCTGTGCCTCGGAGTCACGCTCTCCGAGGTGCTCGCCACCACGGGCAAGCTCTCGCCGGCGGAGGGCGCGTACGTGGGCGTGGAGATCTGCCGGGCCCTCGATTACGCCCACCGGCGCGCAGGCATCGTTCACCGCGACGTGACCCCGCGCAACGTGCTCATCGACGACGAGGGCGCGGTGCGCCTCATCGACTTCGGCATCGCCGCGCCCGTTACGGGCGGGGAGGGCGACTCCGAGGTGTTCGGATCGCCGGGGCACATGCCGCCCGAGCAACTCGCGGGAAAGCCGCTCACTCCGGCGGCGGACGTGTTCGCGGTCGCGGCGTTGCTCGTCGAGGCTTGGACGGGCAGGGCGCCATTTCGGCGGGCCACGGCGCGGGAGAGCCGGCGAGCGTTGTTCGAAGAGCGTCCGGCGCCGCTGTCGGAAGCATGCTCGGAGCTTTCGCCGCTCGACGCGCTCATCGCGCGCAGTCTCTCCCTCGCGGCGGACGAGCGCCCCGCGGACGCAGAGGCCCTCGCCCGCCCACTCCGCGATTTCCTCCGTTCCGCCGATACCGGCGACATCGCACGACGCCTCGCTGAACGCGTTCGGCGCGTGCGCAGCATTCAGCGGAGCACCGAGCACGCCGCCGAGCCGCCCGCGAGCGTGCGCAGCGCCGAGTCCGCTCCCCGAAGCCATCGGCCGTCAGCGGGCGCGCTCACGCGAACGTTCGCCATGCGCGAGGAGGTCGCCGAATGGACGCGGCGCCTGTCGGAGCCGCCGCCGAGCGCCAGCGCTCCGCACACCCGCAAGCTCGCCTCGAGTCCGCCGCCTGCTCCGGAGCTGCCGAGCGCGCGACCGACGGTTCAGCGGCGCACGCTGGTCGCGTTCGCTGCCGGAGCCTTTGCAGCGCTCGCGGCGCTCGTGCCCGTGCTCGTCCCGGCGCGGGCTTCGGCGCCCGATGCGAACGCGCGCGAGCCAGAACGCAGGGTGCCCGCTCCGCCGCCGGCTTCGGTCCTCACCGCGAGCGCGGCGCCGAGCGTCGAGCCGCCCGCGCCGGCGATCGGCGCGGCCTCGTCCGCGGTGAGCCCTGCGCCCGCGGCGAGCCGTGCGCCAGCGACGAGCCCTGCGTCCACGAGCCCGAGCGCGTCGACCTCGGTCCCGAATCCGCGGGGCTCCTCCATGCAGCGGCCGGCGCTCGTCGCGAACGCGGCGCTTCGACTCACCGCCGATCCGGAAGCGCGGGTTCGCGTGCACGGTCGTGGTTTCGAGCGCGCGCTCACGACGCCGGTGCGGGAGCTGCGCCTTCCCGCCGGCGCCTACACGGTCACCTTCGAGAACGTCACCTATGCCGCGCCGGTGAGCGCCGAAGTGATCGTGGAGGAAGGCGGACGGCGCAGCGTGCACGCCGACTTCCGCGAAGTCGTGCCGCGCGTCAGCGTGCGCTGACCGCGCCCGGCGAGCGCTCGGTCGCCGCGAGCGCTCCGAGCGAACGCAAGGCTTCGTACACGGCTATCGCCACCGCGTTCGCGAGGTTCAAGGAACGCACCGGGCCCGGCATGGGGATGCCGACGACGTCGTCGGCGCGCTCTTCGAGCAATTCCTCCGGCAACCCGACGCTTTCGCGCCCGAACACGAGCAGATCGCCCCGCTCGAAGCGCACGTCGAACAAGCTCCGCGTCGCGTGCCCGCTGAACAGGTACGTCCGCGGCGCGCGTTCGCCGGGGAGCGCGAGCGCTCGAACGTTCGCTTCGGCTTCGGCGAGCGTCCGATGTTGGTGCAGCTCGACCAGGTGCCAGTAGTCGAGCCCGGCGCGCCGCACCGCGTGCGCGTCGATCCGGAACCCGAGGCGCCCCACCAAGTGGAGCGGACACCCGGTCGCCGCACAGAGCCGCGCGACGTTGCCCGTGTTCGGCGGAATCTCGGGCTCCACGAGCACCACGTGCAGCGGCCGCTTCCCCGCGTGGGGCGCGCGCAGGCGGACGGGCGGAGCAGGCGGCACGTGCTTCGCCATGAGCGAGCGGGACTTTAGCATCCGCGCCGAGGGCTCGCGGCCCCACGCCGGAACGCACGCCCCGAAGGCGTTCTGAGCGTCTCGCTTCGAGAATGGCCCGTGTCTTCGGCCGGCCCGGGCGCACGCTCGGGTCGCGAAGGCGAGCCCTCGAGCCGCATCTCGGCTAGGCTCCCGCTCCGCTTTGGGTATACGGAGAGCAGTTTCCGTGAGCCGTTCGTTCGTTTTCCGATCTCTGCGCGCGCTCGCTTTCCTGCTGCCCGTGCTGAGCTCGGCCGGCGAGAGCCGCGCCGAAGAGGCGCAGCCGCATGCCGTCGTGGTCGGCTCGTCGTCGGTGAGGGGCTCCCTCGGCAAGCTGATCGAGGCCGACCTCGAACGAAAGGGTTATCGCGTCGACCGGCTTGGCATCGTGGGGGCAGGGCTCGCACGACCCGACTTTCGCGACATGCAAGCCGAGGCAAAAAAGCTGCCCGTCGACGGCAACACCGCCGTCGTCTTCGTGTACCTGGGCGTCAACGATGGCCAGACGATTTGGCTCGAGCCCGAGGAGCGGCAGCGACCGGGTGATCGCTGGCTTCGCTGGAACGATCCGCGCTGGTCGGTCGTGTATCGACGGCGTGCGCAGCGGTTCCTCGATACCCTGTGCCAGCGGGGGGCGCGTCAGGTCATCGTGATGCTTCCCGTGGAGGTGCTGCGGCCGCGCCTCGAGCGACGGTTGCACCGCATTCGTGCGCTGCAGCAGCAAGCCGCCGAGCGCACGAGCTGTGCGTCGGCGCTCGCCACCACGCGCGACGAGTCGGAGCCGATGGTGGATGCGTCGACGCGGCGGCCCGACGGCATTCACCTCACGCCGCTCGGGGCGGACCTCGTCTGGCAACGCGTGAAGCGTCGCGCGGCAGCCATGCTGCCGTCAGTCGGAAAGTGGGCTCACTGACCCGACGTAGCGCAGCACCACGACGGTGACGTCGTCGTCGAGGCTCGCGCTCCAGGCCGTCACGGCCGCCAGGATCGAGTCGCGCAGCGCGGTGACCGACTTCGTCGCCGAGTCCTCGACGAGCCGCACGAGGCGCTCGAGCGAGAACTGCTCGTGGCGCGTGTTGCGCGCTTCGGTCACGCCATCCGAGTAGAGCACGAGCAGATCCCCCGGGTCGAGCACGAGCTCCGAGTCGTGCGTCATACCGCGCACGCTGGGCAGCGCGCCCACCCAAAAGCCCGGTGTTTGAATCGCCTCGCAGCGTGCGCTCTTCTTGCGCCACACGACGAGGTCCTCGTGGGCGCCGGCGAAGGTGAACCGCCCCTCTCCGTGGTAGCGAAACACGGTCAGCGTCGCGTGGTCGTCGCGCCCGAGGCGCATGCGGACGTTGTCCCAAAGCGCTTCTCCCACGGCGGCGACGACCTGACTCGGCGGCGGCGCCGGATCCAGGCGCGCGAGCCCGGCGATCATGCTCTGAATCATCAGCATGATCAGGCCCGACGCGAGGCCGTGCCCGGTGACGTCGCCGATGCCGACGAAGGCGCCGTTCGGCGTGGCGATCACGTCGTAGTAGTCGCCCCCGGCTTCTGCGGCCGGGGTCATCGTTGCGGCGATTTCCAGGCCCGGCACGTCGAGCGTCGCGGGGCTCAACGCGGTTTGGATTTGGGCGGCGATGCGCGACTCCTTCTCGAGGCGCTCGGCCTCGAGCTGCGCGCGCAGGGTCACCTGGGCCACCATCTCGCGATGGAGGAGGGCGCCCTTGACGGCCGAGCCGATCAATTGGCGAAGCCCCTCGTAGACGTTCGGCTTGGCGTCGCCAGCGAGCACCGCGACGCCGAGCATTTCCGTTTCGAACGTGATCGGGAGCACGACGAAATGCGCGCAGCCGTCCGTTTCGAAGATCGCGGCGGGCGCGAGCTCCTTGTCGGGGAGCTTCTCGTTGCTCGGCGGGAGCGGCCCGTCCTCGACGCGGGCAGCGAGCACTTCGAGCACGCTGGACCCCGGCGCGGTATAAAGGGAGACGGCACCGCGACGAATGCCGAGATTGGGGAGGCCCTGGAGGAGCTCGTCCCGCAGCGAGGGCAAGCTCAGGCTCGTCGCCAGGCGCTCGCCCACCAGGCTGAGGCCGGTCGTCGCGTACTGCTGCTCGAGCTTTTGCCGCCCGAGGAAGCGAATGGGGGCAGCGCCCACGATCCCCCGCCCCCGGTGCCAGAACCCCCCGGCGCGCCCCGCCTCTCCCCCCTCGCGCCCCCACACGC
>QGUH01001333.1 GCA_003242355.1 Pseudomonadota bacterium | reverse complement strand
CTTTCACTCTTTTTTTTTTTTTTATAGCTCCGCCGCCCCCGGAGTCTCCCCCCCTTTTTTCGGCGGCCGCCGCAAGTTTGTATAAGAGACCGGCCATCACCTTCTCGCGATCCTGCTGCGCGAGATCCGCGTTCAACCAGTCCGCGGCGTAGCCTTCCTGGACGAGCGCGGCGGCGACGCGCTTGGTTTCGTCGCGGGTGTTCGCGAAGATGACCGCGCTCTCGGGGTCTTCCGTCTCGAGGATCTCGAGGAGCTCCGTCAGCTTGTCGCCGCGGCTCAGATAGACGAAGTGACGGATCTCGAGCGCGCCGACCTGATCGCCGCTCAGCGTGATGAACTCGGGTTTGCGCAGGCGCGTCTCGGCGATGCGCCGGATGTCGGGCGGCAACGTCGCGCTGAAGAGCAGCGTCTGCCGCGACTCCGGCAGGTACGACAAGATGTCGGTGATCTGCGGGAGGAACCCCATCGAGAGCATCTCGTCGCTCTCGTCGAGAACGAGCGTGCGCACCGAGCGCGCTTCGAACGTACCCCGCGAGAGATGATCGAGGACGCGGCCCGGGGTGCCGACCACGATTTGAGCGCCCGAACGAATCTGATCGACCTGGCGCGGCATCGGCGCTCCGCCGTACACCGGGACGACGCGGGTTCCTTTGTGCTTCGCGAGCGCTTCGAGCTCTCGGGTCACCTGCAGGGCGAGCTCTCGAGTCGGGCAGAGCACGAGCGCTTGCACCACGGTGTCGCGCTTGCGAACGATCGAATCGACGAGCGGCAGTCCGAAGGCGGCGGTCTTGCCGGTTCCGGTCCGGGCTTGCACCACGAGATCGAGCCCCCGCGTCGCTGGCTCGAACACGGCCCGCTGCACCGGTGTCGGGTGGACGTAACCCAGGTCGTCAACGGCGCGGCGAACCTCCGCCGAAAGCGGGATCACGTCGAAAGTAGGCGGGCTCGAAGGTTCGGATGCAGCATCCATCGATGTCTCGATTCACCGGGTGGGGGCGCCGCGAAGCTCGCGCAGGATGGCTTCCGCTCGGCGGCGCTGCGCGGCAACAGCGCCCGCCTCATACCGCACTGCATGCTCTTCCGCATAGCGCAGGGCGTCGAGCTCCGAGAGCGCGGCTCGCCCGAGCGCGTCCTCTCGGCACGCCTGCGCCACGGCTCCGCGGTAGTGCCACTCGGGCTCGAGCGCGTCGCGGAAGCTTGCCAGGGCGGCCCGCTCCCCGCGCGCCTCGAACGCCGCCGCCGAGCGCGCCCGTGCGATGGCCCGCTCGAGCTCGAGGAGGCCCTCACGGCACGACACCGCGCGGGGCGGGCTCTCCGCCCAGAACACCTGCCGCAGGATCTGCTCGCACCAGTTCGCCGTCACCGAGGCGACCAGCACGGCGAATGCCAAAATGCCGAGGCGCCTTCCGAGCCGGGCAACGGGAGCAGAGGCGTCGGGGCGCATGGCGCGCATTTGCCCATGCTCGCCGGGCTCGTCAAATGCGACGTGCACCGGGAGCTCCCGTCTCGCGCGTACCTGCTTGCCCGCCGGCCGGGATCGGGGGCCTGGCGTCCGGAGCGGTGTCGGGATGAGTG
>QGUH01000321.1 GCA_003242355.1 Pseudomonadota bacterium | reverse complement strand
CCGGGCGGGGGCGTTCGCTCCCGGGCGTCTGGGGGTTCTCCGGTTCGGCGTCGCCGCGCGTTCCGCCCCAGGCGCTGGTCGGAGTCGGGCGCGGGGGGCAGCGCATCGCGGTGCTGATCTCGCCGCTGTATCTCGATTTCGTGCAGGTGCTGGCCTGCGCGTACCGCGCGGATGCGGGATTCGACTGGGTGCGCCACGAGCCCATCGTCGATCGCCGGCGCGCTCCGAAACACGGCGAGCGCCTCGACGGGGTGGGGCTCGAGAGCACGCCCATCAAGCCTCTCGTGGACGAGCTCGCGTACGCGGTGCTCGCGCATCGGCGCGCCGGTCGCGAATTGCCCGAGGCGCTGCGCGTTTTCGCCGACCTGTTCGGTCCGCGCGCCGCCGGCTCCGTGCCGCCTCCGCCGCTCCCTTGATGCGTCGCCGTTCGTTCTTGATCGTGTCGCTGCTCGGACTTTGGGCGTGCGCGGGGAGTGCGGCGCGTCCTGCGCCGACGCCCACGCCAGCGGCGCCGAGCTCTGCGCGGGAGCCCCCGCTTCGGTTCAGCCTCCAGGCGTTGGATGGAAGCGTGGTCACCGGCGAGAACACGCGCGGGCGCGTCACGGCGCTCTTGTTCGTGGCAAGCTACGATTTGGCGAGCCAACTCGCAGCACGGCGGCTGAACGACGCGATTGCACGCCACGTGCCGCGGTTCAATGCGGTCGCCATTGCGCTCGAATCCTCCGAAAACGCGGTGCTCGTCGACGTGTTTCGCTCGACGCTGAACCTCGGCTACCCGGTGGCCATGGCGGGCGCCGTCGAGTTCGGCGAGTCCGAAGCGCTCGCGACCATCGAGCGCGTTCCGACGCTGATTCTGCTCGATCGGGATGGTCGCCCCGTGTTCCGTCACACGGGCGCCTTCGAGGCGCACGAGCTCGAATCATGGCTGCGGCGCGCCGAAGCGTGAGTGCGCGCGTCGCGCTGCCCGAGCCGGATCCGGAACGTCTGGCGCAGGCGAGCGAGCTCGCGGAGCGTGCGCCGCTTCCCGCGCGCGTCGGCCGCATCCTCACCGGAACCGCGGGGTGGACCGATCGCACGCTGGTTCAGAGCAAGACGTTCTATCCCTCGGGGGTGAGCTCCGCCGAGGAGCGCTTGCGGCACTACGCCGCGCACTTTCCGCTCGTGGAGGTGGACGCGACGTATTACTCGCTCTTGCCGCCCACGACGTCGCAGCGTTGGCTCGAGTGGACGCCGCTGGACTTCCGCTTCGACGTCAAGGCGTTCCCGGTGCTCACGGGGCATCCCATCGACGTGACCCGTTTGCCGGCGGATCTGCGCGCTGCTTGCGTTGCGAGCGGACACGAGCGCCGCGTGTACCCCGACGCGCTCGAGCCCGAGCTCAAGAACGAGATGATCGGCCGCTTCCTCGATTTCGTCGCGCCGCTCTACGAGGCGGGGCGCCTCGGTGCGGTTTGCCTCCAGTATCCGCCGTGGTTCACTGCTACGCGAAAGAACGCGCGGCACATCGAGGAAACGCGCCGGGCGCTCCCGGAGGCGTTGCCCCTCGCCATCGAGTTTCGGCATCCGAGTTGGTTCGTGCCCGAGCGTAGGGAGCGCGTGCGCGCGCTGCTCGCCAGCATCGACGCGAGCTTCGTGTGCACGGATGCGCCTTCGGAGAGCATTGGCTCCATCCTGGTGACGAGCCCGCGCCTGGCGATCGTGCGGTTCCACGGTCGGAACGTGCAGGGGTTCTTCAAGCGCGGTGCGAGCGTCATGGAGCGCTTCGACTACCTCTACGTTCCCGACGAGCTCCGAAGTTGGATGGCGCCGCTTCGCACGTTGTCCGAGAACGCAGAAGCGGTGCACGCGGTGTTCAACAACTGCGTGCGCAACTACGCCGTTCTCAATGCCAAGGACTTGGCGGCGCTGTTGTCCGCGGAGCAATCCTAGAACGCCGAACGGTTTGACCGATCGGCGTTCTAGCCTCGTTTCGTAGGGGCGGCACGCGCCGCCGCTCCCCGCCGAAAGTGAATCGAGCAAACTCGGCGACCAGGGCCGAGTCGAGCGCCCTCGCGGGCTTGCGGTTGGGCGTCCGTTTTGGGGTGGCGGTGCTTCGGGCTCTCCCGGACGAGACCTCGGGGCCGCGCACGGTGGGCGGCCGCGCGCGATCGCGGTGCATCCGTGGAAATCGATTTTCGGGGAAGTACCCGAGACGCCCCGATTCGTGTCGCCGGAGTGCGCGAGTCGGTGAGAATTCCGAGCGGTGATTGGATGATTTCATCCTTCGTGAACGGGATTCCGCACACGAATGCTTACATTGCCGGTGCGTATTCGGGCGAGCTACGCTTGGAAGAGCAAACGAGGATCGTGCCCTCGAGAGGAGCTCGTTGCGAATGCCATCCCGTGGCTCTGCGCCGGTGTCCCAGGAGCGACGAACGATTGGTGGCCCGCCGAAGCATGCGGAAGGCACGGCCGCACGGAAGGCTCGTGGAGAATCGAGAGTGGCCGAGCGGACCGGGGCGGGGTGGCGCAGCGTGAGGCTCGCCCACGAACGGAGCCGAGCACGTGGCGCCACCTCCTGGGTCCGCATCCCTGCGTGCGTGGGTCTTTGCGCGGTCGCGCTCTTGGGAGTCTCGGCGTGCGGTGACGTGGGCATCGGTGACCTCGACGACGGCACGGGAGGGAAAAGCGGAGCGTCGGGCGGGCTCACGGGCAGCGGCGGCGCAAGCAACGATTCCGGCGACGCAGGGAGCAGCACCGGCGGAGTAACGTCGGTGGGGAGTGGCGGCACTTCGGGCTCGAGTGGTTCCGGAGGTGCTGCGAACGGCGGCAGTTCTGGCTCGGGCGGTTCCGGGGCTTCGAGCGGCGGCGTGGCCGGTGCGAGTGGTTCCGGAGGCGGCTCGAACGGCGGCATGCCACCGAACGGTTCGGGCGGAACGGGCGGTGGCGCCTCGGGGATGCCTCAAACGGGTGATGGGGGCTCGGCAGGCAGGGGCGGCTTTCCCTTTCCTCGCGGTGGTGCGAGCGGCATGGGAGGAGCGTCTGGCGGTGCTGCCTCGGGGGGCGGCAGTGCCGGTCCGTCGGAGCCGGGCACGTGCAGCCTTTCGCTGCCGGGCGCTACGGGAAACGAGCCGATGGGACGAATCCCGGTGTGTTGTGCGCCGACCGAAGAGGAAAAGGTCGATATCACGGAAGTCTTCACGTTGCTCAACGAGCACCGCATGGCCAACGGTCGCTCGGCGCTCGCGTACGACGACGCGCTCGAAGCCGCGATTCAAGGTCACTGTGTGCACATGCAGCAACACTCGTTCTTCGATCACGAGTCCGAGGAGGAGAGCGTGGGCGACCCGTGGGAGCGCGCCGAGCTCTGCGGGACCCGCGCGAACGGCGAGAACATCGCGCGCGGGCAACGGTCGCCTGCCGCCGTGATGGAGGCGTGGATCGAGAGTAGCGGGCACAATCAGAACATGTTGAACGAGCGCTTTCGGCGCGTCGGTATCGGCCACGTCGCGAGCGGCAACTATTGGGGGCAGCTCTTCGCGCAGTGAGCGGACGACGGTGGCTAGCCGCAGGGCTACTCTTCTGTGCCGGCGTCGCCGCGACGCTGGGGTGGGCGAGCTCGAACTCGAGCCTTGCACCGCGTTCGGAGACACGCGACACGCAAGCGTTGGCAGCGCGCCGTCCGGTCGACGAAAGCGACTCGAGCGTCCGGGCAGGCGTGAGCCGGAAGGACGGAGCGCTCGTCGGGCGCGTGATCGATGCGGCCGGCCGCGGCATTTCCGGGGCGCAGCTTCGTGTCTACGCGGAGGAAGGGACGAGCGAGCTTACGTCGACGACGACGGACGCGGCGGGCGCCTTCGAAGCGGGCGGCCTTTCGCCGGGTGCCTTTCGGGTCGTGGTGCGGAGCGCGGAGCACCGCACGGCGTCCGTGACCACCGCGCTGCACCGGCGTGGTGAGCGCCGAAAGCTCCTCGTCGCGCTCGAGCCAGGGCGGGTGCTCCGAGGGCGCGTCGTGAACTTCGAGCGAGCTCCGGTCGCTGGCGCGAGGGTCGGAGTGTCCGACGGCCTGGCTGGGCTTGCGACCACCGACGCCGACGGAGTTTTCGAGCTGCGGGGGCTCGGCGGGGAGCCGGTGAACGTGTACGCGGTGGCGCCAGGGTACGCGCCGGCGCGCTTGTCGGGCAGCGTGCCCGGAACGACGGACCTCGAGCTCGTGCTCGAGCCGCCCGCGCACGTCGAAGGGCCGCTCGTGGCTCCGGCGGACGGCGAGCGCGTGCTGGTCAGCCTCTGTCGCCCGGCTCCGAGCAGTGGGGAAGCGCCCTGTGTGGCGCGGCGCTTGTTTCCCAAGGACGCGGATCACTACGTCCTCGATCGCCTGGCGTCCGGAGACTACGAGCTCGTGGCCGAAGTCGAGGGGCACACGGAGCTTCGGGTTCCCGTGCGGATTCGCCCGGGAGAGCGCGTGGCGGGGCCGCCGCTCGCATTCCGCTGAGCGCGAGAGCGCGAGCCGTTCGACGGATTGGGCCTTCCCCCGTTCGCGCGACACCCCTGTCTGCCGGTCCCCTTCGGCGGGTCGAAGGGGGCCGAACCGGCATCCGGCACGCCCGCCGGTCGGGGATTCGTCCGCGGGTTCGAGGACGGCCAAGGCGCCCATCGGTGTTGGTGCTCGCTGCGGGCTCGTGGTAGCCGGCGAGCGTGAGGTTGCGATTCACGCTCTCGCTCGCCCTCGTCGTGGGGGCGCTCGCCGTCACCGAGAGGGCCCGTGCCGACGTTTCGTCGTGGGCCTACGTCGGGTTCGGTCCCGCCCTGGTCGAACAGGATGCGAACCGGGACGAGCTCTGGTCCCTCGACATTTCTGCCGGCATCGGCACCCCTCCCGGGCCTTTCGTGTTGGGCGGCCTCTTCCGCGTTCAGCCGTACTTCGGCGAAGGGACGGACCTTGCGCTGCTCGTGCGCGGCGCGACCCGCGGCTTCGTTCAGGGCGGTTTCGGGATCGCCGTCGATGCCGGCGGCTATCAGCGGCTCTGGAACGGCGGCTCCACGGGCGGCACGGTGGCGCTCGTTCTGGGCGCGCCGTGGGGCATCACCCTCAACGCGAGTGGCGGCATCGGAACGAACGACGTGCGCTTCGGCGGCGTGACGCTCGGCCTGGACTTCGCGCGCCTCACCGTCTACCGCACGCACGGAACGAGCTGGTTCTTGAATCCCTTCGTTACGGACGAGCACGGGCGCGGCCCGCGGTGACGGCGAGCGGGCGGGGGCCCCGGCTCACGGAATCGAGTCGAGGGCTTCCACGAAGCGGTCGAGATCTTCGCGCCGATGCGTCTCCGTCACGGCGACGAGGAGGCGATCGGCGAGCGCCGGGTCGACGCGACCGAGGTCGAAGCCGGCGATGATGCCGCGTCGCTCGAGCGCCTCGACGACGCGAGCGGCGTTGCCTCCACGGACGCGCACCGCGAACTCGTTGAAGAACGGCGCCTCGTCGAAACCGGGCGCGTAACCCCGAAGAGCGAGGATGGCCGAGCGCAGATAGTGC
>QGUH01001332.1 GCA_003242355.1 Pseudomonadota bacterium | reverse complement strand
CTCACCTCGGCTTCAAGGGCGTCACCTTCATTCCGGTGAGCGCGCTCGCGGGCGACAACGTCGTGCACCGGAGCGAGAACGTGCCCTGGTACGACGGGCCCACGCTGCTCGAGCACCTCGAGAACGTGCCCGTGACGGAAAGCGTCAACCACGAGCATTTCCGGTTCCCGGTGCAGTACGTGCTCCGCCCGGACCTCGATTACCGCGGCTTCTCGGGCACGATCGCCTCCGGCATCGTGCGGGTGGGCGACCCGATCCTGGCCCTGCCGTCCGGGAGGACGACGCGGGTCGCGGCCATCGACACGTACGAGGGCTCGCTCGAGCAGGCGTACGCGCCGATGAGCGTCACGCTCCGCCTCGCGGACGAAATCGACGTGAGCCGCGGCGAGATGCTCGTTCACCCCGACAATCAGCCGCTCGCGGAGCGACGCTTCGACGCGATGCTCGTGTGGATGAGCGAGCGTCCCCTCGACCGACAGAAGAGCTACCTGCTCAAGCACACGACGCAGGTCACGCGCGCCGAGGTCGAGCAGGTCGCGTACACGATGGATCTCGAGACGCTCAAGCAGCAGCCGGCGACGCGCCTCGAGCTCAACGACATCGGGCGCGTCACCATCGCCTGCCACCGGCCGCTCTTCTGCGACCCCTACCGGCAGAACCGCGCCACGGGCGCCTTCATCCTGATCGACTCGCTCACCAACAACACGGTCGCGGCGGGCATGATCCTGGAAGGCGAAGCCGCCCCGGAGCAGCGCGCCTCGCAGCGCCCGCCGCTGCTCGATCGCCCGCACTCGCAGGTGAGCGCCGAAGAACGGAGCGAGCGGCTCGGGCAGAAGGGCTGCACGGTGTGGCTCACGGGCCTGCCCGCCTCCGGCAAGTCGCTGATTGCGTACGCGCTCGAGCGGCGGCTGTTCGACATCAAGCGCCTCGCCATGGTAGTCGACCCCGACGACGGCCTGTCGACCGGCGTGCAGCCCGACGGGTCGAGCCCCTGGCAGACGCCGGAGCTCGCGCGCCGCTGCACCGACGCGGGTCTGATCGTCATCTTCGCGTACGCCTCGCCGCTGCGAGCCGATCGCGAAGCGATTCGCGACGTGGTCGGCCCCGAGCGCTTCGTCGAGGTGCACGTGAACACCTCGCTCGAGACGCGGAAGAAGCGCGACGCGCGCGGCGTCTATGGCCCGAGCCATCCGCTGCCGAGCGAGGAGGCGCCGCAGAAGCCGGACATCGTCGTGTCGTTCGACGGCGGCGATCCGGAGGTCGTGGCCGAGGAGATCGTCGGCGTGCTCGTCAAGCGCGGGCTCTTGCCGTCGCTCTACTCGCTGTAGCCTCGACCCACCGACGAAGAAAAGCGCCGAGCGGTTCGGAACCGCTCGGCGCTTTTGCGTTTTACCGCCCAGAACGCAGGCCCTCGGCGGGCTCGGCGGTGCTCGGCGTGTTCGCGTGCGTCGCCGTTACCAGCGGCCGCCGCGACGGCCCCCGCCGCGGGAGCCGCCATCCCGGCGATCCCCGCCGAAAATGCGGCCGCCGCCCCCACCGCCCCGCGGCGGCGGGCTTCCCCCGCGCGCGGCGTTCA
>QGUH01000320.1 GCA_003242355.1 Pseudomonadota bacterium | reverse complement strand
TCCCGTGGGCCGCTCCCCGCGATTGCCCGGGCCGGGACCGGAACCCCGCCGGCGGCGCCGAGGTCGTGGCTCGTGCGCGCAAACCCGAGATCGTGGCCGACGCCTTTCACGCCATCGTCACGCGCCCGAGCCGCGCGTTCACGGGCCAGTTCTGTATCGACGAGGACGTTCTTCGCAGCGAGGGCGTCACCGACTTCGACGCCTACGCCGTCACGCCGGGCGCTTCCCTCTTTCCCGATCTGTTCGTGTGAGCGCGAGCCGCGCACCGCGAGCGGTCGTGCGTCGAAACAGGCGGAAGGCGGAGCCGAGCCGAGTGTCCGCAGGGTGAGGAGCCCGCTCGAGGAGCCGCAGCGCGAGCCGCGCTGCGAAACGAGACTGGAGCCTGGGCCCCGTCGGAGTCAGGGAATCGGCTGGGCGACGTCGTCACCCGTCAGGCGCGGCGCGTCGCGGACCCCGCTATCCGGCAACTCCGAGCGGCGACTGCCCGGCAAACGCGCGCGTAGGCCGAGGAACGTGGCGCACGCGGCAGCAGTTCCGATGCACAGCACCGCGGCGGCCGCAGCGTAACCGAGCATCCGTGCCGGGTGTCCTTTCGCATTCAAGAAGAGCCTGCCGGCGCCTTCGGCGCTGATCCCGAACACGTCTTCGGCCATGCGACGGAGTGTAGTCCATCGGTCGGGACGCGTGATGGCGCGCCACGCCGCGCGCCCCGCGCTCGCGCGGAACCCACGGCGCTCGCCGGCCAGAAGTCGCCGTTATAGCAGTGGAAAACGCAGTCACGCTGCGCGTATCTCCGCATCAACCGGAGCGTGAGCCGCTCGAGAACACCAGCGGGGTCGTGGCCGCGCAGGAACGCCCGGATCCGCGACGCTCCGCGGATACGGAAGCGCCGGGGACGATAGACGTCCCGCGCAACGGGAACGAGCTCGTAGAGCTCGAGCTCCCAATCGCCTTCCCGGTTCACGAGACGGAGAGGAATGCTGCTTGAGCCTGGGGACACGAGTCGAAGTCGCGACACGCTCGAGCGCTCGACGGCGGAGCGCCGCGTAGGCGCCATGGCCGCGAAGCAGGGCGAGCCGCCCCTGGATGAACGCCGATCGGAACGATCGGCGTTCTAGCATGCGCCCTACGGAGCGGCTCGCGCGGCGAACGCCGAGCGGCGTCGCGTCATTCGAACGGTGACGGTGAGGAAGGTGGGAGCGTTCCGTACTCGATCGAGAGAATCTCCATTTCGATTTCTCCCGCGGGACGACGCACCACGATCACGTCGCCGACCTTGCGCTTCATGAGGCTCCTGCCGACCGGCGACTCGAAGCTGATTTTCCCGCTCCCCGGGTCGACCTCGTCCGAGCCGACGATGGTGTAGCGGCTTTCCTTGCCATTTTCGTCACGGACCACGACCGTGGCCCCGAAGCGCACCTCTTCGAGCTGCGGCCGATCGTCGACGTCGACGACGACCGCGGATTCCAGGCGTTTCTGGAGAAAGCGCACACGGCGATCGATCTCGCGCAGCCGCTTCTTGCCGTAGATGTACTCGGCGTTCTCGGAGCGGTCGCCCTGAGCGGCGGCCGCGGCTACCTCCTGCACGATGCGGGGTCGCTCCACGGTCATGAGCTGATTCAGCTCTTCCGCATATCGCTTCGCACCTTCTCGTGTGATGTAGTGAGGCATGACTCTCCGATGGTGCCGAGAGGGTTCGGTCGCGCCGGCTTGCGGGTAGGGCAAAAGCCGGTCGCCGTTTCCGACCACTTCCCGACGGATGGGGTGATGGTAGCGTAGTAAATCGTGCGCGCAAAACGGGCCTCCATAGCGATCGTCGGCGCAGTGGTATTGGCCGTGATTTCGTGCGTCGCGCTGGTTTTTCTGTTGTTGCCTCCGTGGGTGGAGCGCCAGGCGATCGCCGCCGCGCGCGAGCGTGGTCTCGTTCTCTCCCCGGGCGAGCTGCGCTTCGGTTGGGGCTGGGTGCAATTGTCCGGCGCAACTGCCGAGCTCGTCGACGTGCGCGGCGTCCGCATCTCCCTGCGGCTCGCCGACGTCGCGCTCGAAGGAATGACTCCGAAGCGTTTTGCGCTCGACGGCGTCGAGGTCGACGTCGAAGCCGAGCCGCTTTCGCTGTTTCCCGAGGTCGAGCGCTGGGCTCGCGAATACAGAGGACGCACGCAAGAGCCAGTCTCGGTCACGGATCTCGCCGTTCGAATGCGCGCGACGAAAGACGCTCCACTGCTCGTCGCGTTCTCGCGCGGCACGTTTCGCAGCGACGGACCGAGCGCGCGCCTCGACGTGCCCGAGCTCTCCGTGCTCTCCCGCTCGCTGGGCAGCGTTCGAGCGCTGCGCGACGCCGCACGAACGCAAGCGAGCGCGACGCTCGGTATCGGCAGTCTCGACGCGCCCACGCTCAGCGTGCAGCGCGCCGGCGACGGGCCGATCCACGTCGCGCTGGGCCCCCTCGCGGTTCGTGAGCTCTCGCGACTCGTCGGGCTCGAGTTACCCAACCCGGACGTGATCGTGACCGCGCGAACGGAGCTGCCCGTGCCGAGCGCAGGCACGGATCGCATCACGGCGAGCACCGCGCTCGTGCTCGGAGGCTACGTGCCGCCGCATCCCGTCGAGCTCGACGGCTTCGTCTTCGGCTCCGAAACGCACGTCACGGCGCGCTTCGCGCTCGAGCCGGAGCGGCTGCGCGTCGTGATCGATCCCATCACGGTGAAGGCCGGAGCGTTCGCGCTCTCCGGCAACGGCGAGCTTCGCCCCGAGGGCCTCGAAGGGCGGCTCACGCTCGTGCTGCGAGGAGCGCTTCCGTGCTCGGCGCTCGCCTCGGCGACGGCCGAAAGCCGCCTCGGGCGCGCGCTCGGCAAGGTGGCCGGCCGCGCCGCTCGACAGACGCTCACCGGAAGCGTCGGCGTTCGCGTCGCCGTAGACCTTCGGACGAGCCGGCTCTCCGAGCCGCGAATCCTCAAGACGATCGTTCCGGGCTGCGGGCTCCGGGCGCTCAGCGCCGCCGAGCTCGTTGCGCTCGGCGAGCTCGTCCCCGAGGCGCTGACCCCCGAGGTCATGGCGGACTTCGAACGCCTGCTCCGAACGGGTCTGCCCATGCCGCCGCCCGACGTGCGCATCGAGGGGCCCCTGATCGATCGAATCGAGGTGCCCGGCCTCGGCGCGGTGCCGCTTCCGTTTCCCCGATCGACGAGCCGACTCAACGCGCAAGCCCCGGCCGCGTCCGCGAGCGCCGCCGCCTCGGCGAGTGCCCGTCCCTAGAGCGACGAGCGGTTCTCGGGGCATTGACAAGCGTCACGCCTGGCGGCATCGAGCTAGCGCCTTGGCAGTCATCGTGATTCTCGGCGCCGGCATGATGGGCACGGCGCTCGCTTGGCCGTTCGTGGATCGAGGACACGTCGTGCGGCTCGTGGGCACGCACCTCGACGGCGAGATCGTCACTTCGCTGCGCGACCGACGGCTCCACCCGAAGCTCCACCTCGACGTCCCGGACGCGGTCGAGCCCTACTTCGTGGACGAGCTTCCCCGAGCGCTCGAAGGCGCTGACGCCGTGGCCCTCGGCGTCAGCTCGGCGGGCGTGCGTTGGGCCGGTCAACGCCTCGCACCCCTGCTCCGCCCCGGAACGCCCCTGGCGATGGTTTCCAAGGGGCTCCAAAGGGGAGGCGCGGAGCTTCCGATTTTGCCCGACGGGTTCGCGAACGAGCTGCCCGAAGCGCCCCGCGCGACGATCCACCCCGTGGGCATCGCCGGCCCCTGCATCGCAGGCGAGCTCGCGCGGCGAGTGCCCACCGCGATCGTGTTCACGGCGCGTTCCTCGGAAGCCGTGCGCACGTGGTCCGCGCTCGCAGCGGGCCCCTATTACCACGTGTTCCCGAACGACGACGTCGTCGGCGTCGAAGTCTGCGCAGCGCTCAAGAATGCCTACGCGATGGGGATCGCGCTCGCGACGGGAATGCACGCGGCCACGGGAGGCACCGCGGGGAGCATCGGCTTCCACAATCTGGAAGCGGCGCTGTTCGCGCAATCGGTGCTCGAGATGCGCGCGATCCTTCGCCTGCTCGGCGGCGATCCCGACACGGCCAACGGGCTCGCCGGCGTCGGCGATCTCGACGTCACCTGCAATGGCGGGCGCACGGGCCGCTTCGGTCACTTGCTGGGGCTGGGGCTCGGGCCCGACGAGGCCGTGCGGCGCATGCAGGGCGCCACGCTCGAATGCCTCGAGATCTTGCGGACGCTGCGCGTAGCGCTCACCAGTTACGTCGCGTCGGGTCGGCTTTTGGAAGGCGCGTTGCCCCTCGCCGAGCACCTCGCGCGCGTGGCGCTCGACGGAGCGCCGGTGGACCCGCCGCTCGCGCGCTTCTTCGGCGAAGCGCTCGGCGCACGTTCTCCTTGAACCCGACCTTCTGGGCCCCCGTCGCCGTCGGCCCGTCGTGTTGCGATCGCGCGGCCATTACTACGTGCAGTGGGCGCGAGCTCGCCGGGAGCGCTTCCGTCTCGAGCTTCCCGCCGGCTTCGGTCCGACCATCTAGGTCGAACGGAAAGTACCGCGTCCGGCTGGAACCGCGCCACGCCGACCGGGCGCCCTCCCCCGCAAACGTGTGACGAGAAGCATTGCCCGACGAAGAGCGGGGGCGCGCGTGCAGTTCCGTTCGTCCGGCGCCTGTGCCACCTTGCGAAGCGTGAGCTTCGTGGGCCGGCGCCTCTGGACGATTTCCCTCTGCCTCGGTGCGGTAGCGAGCGCGATGGTCGCCTGCGAGGAGCGGCGCATGCCCGAGCGCACGATCCGCGCCGTGCCCTCGCGCGCGCCGGCGCCCGAAGCGACACCGAAGCAGCCCGAGATCGAGCCGAAAGCGGACCAAGCGCGCGCGTTCGCTTCGCCTTCGGCGAGTGCGCCCGCGACACCGCCGGCGACGACGAGCGCCGAGCCCTCTTCGGCAGTCGTCGTGGAGGGCGAGGCTGCTCTCATCGTCGACGATCTCGTCGACGTCGGTCCGGCGGGTCCGGCGACGGCGCATGAGCGCGGCGTGGTGCTCGTGACGAAGGCCGACGACGTGCTCGTCGCGAAACGCGGCGAGCTCGCGAGCGGCCCCAATCCGGGACGCACCGCGATCACACCCCTCGATCGGGAACGGAAGGAGCTCGCCCCGTATGGGCGTGGCCCGGCGGTTGCCGGCCCGTTCGCCTACTGGGTGAGCCAGGGGCGGCTCGTGCGGCGGCGGATCGACGGCACGGGATCGCTCGAAGTGCTCGCGACCGATGCGCGCCCGAGCACGCGGGTCGTCGCGGCGGCGCGCGCGGGGGCGCGCCCTTTCGCGATCTACGTCGCCCGCCCCGCAACTCCGGAAGATCCGCCGGTGGCGCGGATGTGGATCGAAGGCGAAAAAGCGACGCGAACGCTCACGCCCGATGGCGCTGGAGCGAGCAGCGTGGCGCTCGCCGATCAAGGCACGGCGTGGATGCTGCTCTCCATCGACGGGCGCAGCGGCATGACTCCGCTGCACCGCCCCCGCTTTCCTTTCAACCGTG
>QGUH01001331.1 GCA_003242355.1 Pseudomonadota bacterium | reverse complement strand
CTCGCGCCGATCCGGCTTGATCAGCCAGCTGCCGCCGTCCGAGCCCAAGAACACCTCCTCGAGCACCGGCTGACACAAGAGCCCGAAGAGCGGCACGTCGTGATGCGTGAGCCCGACGAGCGTGCCCCAGAGCGGCGAGCCGATCATGAACGCGCGCGTCCCGTCGATCGGATCGATGTACCAGCGGTACGGCGAGCGGCTGTCGCGCTCGGCCTCCTCCTCGCCGACGATGCCGTGCTCGGGATAGCGCTCCGCGATCGCCGCGCGCAGCACGCGCTCGATCGCCTTGTCGGCGCTCGTGACCGGGTCGAACGCGTCGGCGCCCTTGTTCTCGATCGTGAACGACTTGCGGAAGTGGGCCTTCGCGATGTTGCCGGCCGTCTGCGCGAGCTCGATCGCAAAATCCTCGAGCTCGAGGATCGGGATGTTCGTGCGGTCCATGCCGGCATTATGGCCGAAGGCCCTCGCGGACGCTCCCGGCCGCGCAGGCGCCGCCGCGGGCTCAGGCCGGGAAGAAGTCGATCGGCTTCGTCGTCGTGACCGGCGCGACGTCCTTCGCCTCGAAACGGAACAGCATCACGCGCTGCACGAGCTTCTGCTCGAGATCCGGGTCGTTGAGGTCGGACGAAACGATCTCGCACGCCGTGACGGTGCCGTCCGGCGCAATCGTGAGCCTCAGCACGACCTTGCCCTCGAGCGTCGGGTTCTCCCGGAGCGCACGGTTGTAGAGCGCATAAATCGCGCTCTTGTTCTGATCGAAGACGCGCTCGATTTCCTCGCGGCTCCGCGACGGACGTCCGTCGTCCGCCACCGCGCCCGCGGCGGCCCCCGCCCCCGACGGCGCGATCCGCTCGACAGGGCTCTCGACCCGCGTCGTCGTCCGCCCGGCGAGCCCCGAGCCGCCCGTGTCGCGGGAGAGCGCCGCGGTGTCGATGCCGCCGCTGCTCGCGCCCGCACGCGACGTGATCAGCGAACGCTCGGGCACCGCGGGCCCGTCCGCGACGCCGACGGCAGACACGGTCTGCGGCCCAGCGAGATCTTCGACGAGCGCCGTATCGCGCAACGCAGCGAGCTGCTCGGCGAACGGCAAAAGACCCGCCGACCGCGCCCGCTCGCGCGCCTGCTCGACGCGGTTCTCGGGAACGGGCGCCGGTGCCGGAGGCGGCTCCTCGACCACGCGCTCGGGCGCGGGCGGTGGCGGAGGCGTCTCCGTGACCCGGGTCTCGACGACCGGCTCGGGCTCGGGCTCGGGCAGAGGCTCCGGCTCCTGACGAACGACCGGCGGCGGAGGCGGCGGCTCGGCGCGCTCCAGGATCAATCGTGCGAAGCGCGGCGGGACCTCGTCGACGGCGGCGGAATCGCGCTCGGGCACGGGCAGCACGGAGACGAGGAGCGAAAGCGCGAGCACCGCGCCGAGCGTGCCCTTCAGCACGCGCTTGAAGCGCTCCTCCTGCTCCTCGCCGAGCGTCCACGGCAGATCGTATTGGCGATACTGCACGGCCGCGTACGACATCCGTTCCTCCGCTCCGTTCAGTTCCCCAACGCCGCGACCTGCGCGTCCGACCTCTTCTGCAGCAC
>QGUH01001330.1 GCA_003242355.1 Pseudomonadota bacterium | reverse complement strand
GGGCGTCCACCCCTTCTCCCGCGCCCCCCGCCGCTCCCGGCGCCGGGGCCGACGGCCCGGGCGGGCGCAATCTCCACGGTCCCTCGCGCCTGCCCGAGCGCATCGTCCACCTGAGTCGCGGCCTGGGCGCTGGTGGCTCGTACCGCGGTGAAGCACTTCGGCGCGTCGTGCTGCGACTCGGACGCGCGCTCGCCGCCGTGCTCGACGCCCGCGGACAGAACGAGCTCGTCGATGCGGCCGCGCGCAGCGACGTGTTGAGCGAGCTCGAAGCGACCGTGGACGACCTGTCGCGCCTGGTGCGCGGCGCGGCGCGCCGCTTGCTCGGCAGCGATCCGGCCGAAATCCGCGTGCTCACGGATGGCGGCTCCCTCTCGGCGCTCGTCGAGCGGGCGGTGAGCAGCGGCGTTCCCGCGGACCCCGAGGCTCTCGAGCTCGCGATTCGGACGCTCGTCGCCGAGCTGCCGGCGGCGCTCGGCTCCGCGGCGGCAGCGGTGCTCACGCGCATCCAGACGCTGCCGCTCGCCGCGGCCAGCGACGTGTTCCCCATCCCGCTCGAGCGGCGCAAAGCGCAGCTTCCCGATTGGCTGCTTCCGCACCGCACCATCGGCGCCTTCTACGTGTTGCGCGCTCTGGGCAGCGGCGGCGCAAGCTCGGTGTTCCTCGCCCGGCGCAGCGAGGAGCGAAACAATCCGCGGGCAGAAGGCTTTGCGCTCAAGGTCCCCGATTACGATCCGACGACCGCGCGCAGTCTCTCGGAACAGGAGTTCCTCCAGCTCTTCCGGGAGGAGGCGGGCGCGCTGCTGTCGCTTCCGCAGCATCCGAACCTCGCGCGCTTCGTCACGTTCGACGTCGGCGCTCGCCCGAAGCCGATCCTGGTGATGGAGCTGATTCGCGGACCGAGTCTCGACCGGCTCATTCGCAATCGCTCGCTCACCATCGAGCGCGTGCTCGGCTACCTCGACGGCATCCTGTGCGGGCTCGAAGCGATGCACAACGTCGGCATCGCGCACCTCGATCTCAAGCCGTCCAACGTGATTTTGCGCGACGGCGATACGCCAGTGCTCGTCGACTTCGGGCTCAGTGGGCGCCACCTCCGCCCGGGTTGCGGCAGCATGCATTACTGCGCGCCCGAGGTGCTCGGCGTCGCGCCCGAGCGCGGGACCACCTCGCCGTTGCCCGCCGATATCTATGCTTTCGGGTGCACCGCGTTCGAAGCGCTCACCGCGGAGCTCCTCTTCGACGGTCCGGACGAGATGGTGATCGTCAATGCCCACGTGAACCACGACGGCTGGCCCCCCGCTCTCACCGCTCTGGCGCACGTACCGCACACGCGCCAGATCGCGAACGTGCTCGCCGCCTGCCTCCGCCACGACGCTCGGAACCGCCCGACCGTGCGTCAGGTGCGCAAAGCCTTGCACGACCTCGCCCACGACCTGCGCGGGCATCCGTGGCCGCTCGCTGCTCCCGCCGTGCGTCGCGCCGTGGGCATGGCCATGCCGACTATCCCGGAGCACCCGCACCGCACTTAGACTCCGACCACCGTCTCTACTTGGAAACAAAAAATTAAATATGATGTACT
>QGUH01000319.1 GCA_003242355.1 Pseudomonadota bacterium | reverse complement strand
GGGGGAGGGATGCGGGGTGCGGGCGGTGTGGGGGGGGGGGCGGCCCCCCCGCCGCGGGGGGGGGCCCCCCGCCCGGCCCCGCGCGGGGGGGGCGGGCCCCGCCCCCCCCGCACAACCGGCGCTCACCGCCCCTCGAGCACCCCGACGCAGTTCGCTTCGCTCATCGCAGGCTAGCTTCGCTCGCGGGGGCTGACCGCGAGGCAAGGGGCAAACGCCGAACTCCGGCCCGACTCGTAAAGCGAAGCAACGCGCCGTGCATGTGACTCACTCCTGGCCCCCTCGCGCCGGAGAACGGCCCAAGGAGCCGCGGAGCACACGCCGGCGAAGTGGCCGAGGTTGAGCTCCCGCTCTTTCGCTCATTAGCCGGGCGGCACTGGAGCCCGTCGCGGAGCGCCGCGCGAAGCGCGGCGCGCAGCAGGGCGGGGCCTTCGATCGAGCTGCCGCGTGACGCCGATAGGCCCCACGTCGCTCATCCCTGCCATTAGGCGGCGTCCACTCCGCTGCTCAACGATAGCGGGAGCGACCCTCGGCCCGCCGCCGGAGGGTGCTCCGCGGCGACGAGCCGTTCTCCGGTCGCCCTCTCCGATGCGCGGCTTGGGGTTTCGGGGGTGAGGCCCCGAGGGGACTCGAGCGCAGCGTCGATGGCGCTATGGAACCGCGCGGCCCATCGCGTGGAAGCCTTTGTCGACGTACACGGTCGCGCCCGTGATCCCGCTCGCGAGCGGACTGCACAGGAACGCCGCAACGTTGGCGACTTCGGCGGGCGTCAGCTTTTCGGGCAGCGGCGCGTTGCGTGCGTAGTACTCTATCACGTCCTCGATGATCCCGGTGACGCTCGCAGCCCGTGACGCATACGGACCAGCCGAAATCGTGTTGATGCGAATCCCGAAGCGTCGCCCGGCTTCGAATGCCAGCGTGCGCGTGTCACTCTCGAGCGCGGCCTTGGCCGAGCTCATTCCGCCGCCATAACCGGGGATGACGCGCTCGCTCGCGAGATACGTGAGCGACAAGAACGAGCCGGCTGGGCGCATCAACGGTCCCCAGCGGCGCACCATCGACACCAGCGAGTAGGCGCTCACGCTGAGGGCACCCAAGTAACCGGCGCGGCTCGTGTCCACCAAGGGCAAATGGACCTCGGGTCCGTTCGCGAGCGAATGCACCACGATGTCGAGCGGGCGCTCGCCGAAGTCCTCCACGAGCCGTCGAGCCACCCCGTCGATCGAGAAGTCGCCTCTTCCCTGGTAGCGCTTGCTCTCGCGAACCGACTGCGGAACCTCGTCGAGGGTGTCGTACGCCGCATCGATCGGATAGATCCGCTCGAACTCGAGGAGCTTGCCGTTCGTGAGGCGTCGCGACTCGTCGAGCTTGCCGCGGCGAAGCAAGGTCTCGAAAATGTTCAGCGCTGGCGGCCAGGTTCCGATGCACACACTCGCGCCCGCCTCGGCCAGCGCCTTGGCAATGGCAAAGCCGAATCCACCGTCGTCTGCAACCCCGACGACGAAGGCCCGGCGGCCCGTCAAATCGATCGCAAGCACGGCGGCCATATCGCCGATCTCTTCGCTCGGCGCAACGCGGAACCGTGAACCGACCAACGGGTCAGCTCGACACGAGATCGATTTGTTCGACGCTGCCCAAGTCCGCCCCGAGGAAGCGCTGCGCAACCCCCGTGAAGCTCTGCGGCCGGTCGGTCACGAAGATCTCGAGCCGCGCGTCCGTCGTGAGGGGCGCCCCTGGAATCCGCGCCTCTCGCAGCGCTTCCCCCACGGCCTCGGCAGTCGCTACCGCGCTGTCCACGACGGGAACGGGCGTTCCGGCAAGGTCGGCCGCGACCTCCGTGATGACGGATTCGAGCAGCGGATAATGCGTGCAGCCGGGCACGGGCCCGCGCGGCCCCGGGTCGATCCGCGGCTCGACGTATCGCCGCACCACGAGGCGGGGCACCTCGCCGTCCGTCCATCCTTCCTCGACGAGCGGAACGAGCAACGGGGCCGCCTGCCCGACCACTTCATAGCGCGTGGAGAGGCGGGCCACGGCGCGCGGGTAAGCGCCGGAAGCGATCGTGCTCGCCGTTCCGAGGACGCCGATCCGCAAAGGTCTCGAGTCGTCCGGCACCCGCCCTGCACGCGCGACCCAGCGCTCGAGGGCACGGACTGCCGAGAGCGCTCCGGGCTCGACGACCCCGAGCACGGGCAGGTCGAGCTCCGCGCGCAACAAGTCGAGCGCGATCGCGCTCACCGTGTTGCACGCCACGACGAGCGCTTTGACGCCACGCTCGACGAGCACGCGCGCGCACGCACGAGCGTAACGCACGATCGTTTCCGGTGAGCGCGTGCCGTACGGCACCCGCGCCGTGTCCCCGAGGTAAATCAGAGATTCGTTCGGGAACGCATTGCGCAACGCGCGCACGACGGTCAGCCCGCCCAAACCCGAGTCGAAGACGCCGAGCGGAGCGTGATCGCCGACGCGCGCCGTCACACGTCCTCGATGCGGATGAGCCGTGGGGGTGCCTTCAAGAAGCGTTGCGTCGAAACCGCTTGCAGCGCCCGGCGCACGGCCCCTTCACGCGTGTGGTGCGTGATGAGACAAACCGGCACGCCTTCGTCCGCGTCGACGGCGCGGCCCTCCTGCACCATCTGCTCGATGCTGATGCCCTCGTTGCCTAGAACGGAGGCGATCGTTCCGATGACGCCCGGATGGTCGGCGACGTCGAACCGCAGATAGTAGCGGGTCTCGATGTCCTCGATCGGCAGGAGCTCCCGTCGCGAGAGCTGGATGCTGCGCGTGCTGAGGCCAGGCTCACCCTCGAGTCGCGAGCGCGCGACGTCCACGATGTCGGCGACGACGCTCACCGCGGTCGGCATGTCCCCCGCGCCGCGCCCCACGAGCAAGCACGGCCCGAGCGCTCGCCCCTGAACGAAGACGCCGTTCAGCACGTCGTCCACGTGCGCGAGCACGCTCGCTTTGCGCACCAGCGCCGGGTGGACGCGCAGCTCCAGACGGTCGCCGCGATCGTGGCCGATTCCCAGGTGTTTGACGGTGAACCCGAACCGATCGGCGAACCGGAAGTCCGTTTGATCGATGGCGCGAATCCCTTCGACGAGGAGCGCCTCCTGGTCGATGTGCGCGTCGAACGCCAGCATGCTCACGACCACGAGCTTCTGCGCAGCGTCGTGACCGTCGACGTCGAGCGACGGATCGGCTTCCGCGTATCCGAGCCGCTGTGCTTCGGCGAGCGCGGCGTCGAACGCAAGGCCCGTGTCCCGCATCCGGGTCAAAATGTAGTTGCAGGTTCCGTTGAGGATCGCGTGCACGCTCGAGACGGAGTCGCTCGCCAAGGACTCACGGAGCGTGCGGATGACCGGGATCCCACCCCCGACGGAGGCTTCGAAAGCGAGGTCGACGCGGTGCTCGATGGCCTGCTCGATCAGCTCGGCACCGTGCCGCGCGATGAGGAGCTTGTTCGCGGAGACCACGCCTTTGCCGGCCCGTATCGCGCGCTCCACGTAGCGCCGTGCGGGCTGCTCGCCGCCCATCACCTCGACGACGACGTCCACCCGATCGTCTCCCAGCACGACTTCGGGATCGGTGGTCACCCACTCCGCGCGGCACTCCCGAACCCGCTCCTTGCTGGCGTCTCGAACCAGGACGTGCGCGACCTCGAGGGGCGCGCCCACGCGGAGCTCGAGATAGCTCCGGTTCTCGTTGAGCAGCCGGAGCACGCCGCCACCGACGGTCCCACAGCCGAGGAGGGCGATTCGAACGGGCTGTCGGTCGCGTTCTTTGCTCATGACACCGGGAGTGTTGCCGCGAGCCTTCCCTCCGGGTCAAGGGGCTTGCACGCCCGCCCCGGCCGGCCCGGCAGCAAGCCCGCCCCGCGCTCGAACGCGCCCGAATTGCTTCCCTCGCCGCGAAAATCCCGGGCAAGCTACGCCCGCTCATGCCTTCCAGCCTTCCTCCAAGGCGTCCCGTTCCGCGACTCCCGAAGCCGGATGGGCGCCGTCTCGCCCTCACTCACGCTCTCGTTCGCGCGCGCGCGCGCACTCGTGAACCCCGTGCACCGCGCACGCTCAGCATCGATATCGGCGGAACGGGCATCAAAATGCTCGTGCTCGACGCCGAGGGGCGCCCCGTCAGCGAGCGCCTCCGTTTCCTCACGCCGAAGCCCGCCGTACCGCGTGCGGTGATCGACGTCATCGAGCAGATGCTCGCGCTCCAGCCGCCGTTCGATCGCGTGTCGGTCGGCTTTCCCGGCGTGGTGGTCCATGGCGTCGTGCACACCGCACCGAATCTCGATCGCCCGTCCTGGAAGAACTACGACCTGGAAGGCGATCTTCGCCGGCTCACGCGCGTGCCGGTGCGCGTCATCAACGACGCCGACTTGCAGGGCTACGGCGTGATCGACGGACACGGCGTCGAGCTCGTGCTCACGCTGGGCACGGGGCTCGGCTCCGCTCTCTTCGTCGACGGCCACCTGGTTCCGAACCTCGAGCTCGGCCATCACCCCTTCAAAAAGGGGAAAACGTACGAGGAACGCGTGTGTGACGCCGAGCTGAAGCGGCTCGGAAAGAAGGAGTGGAGCGAGCGCGTCGGCGAGATGCTCGACCAGCTCGCCCCCATCTTCAACTACGAGGTCTTGCACCTCGGCGGAGGCAACGTCGAGCACCTCCGCATCGAGCTACCGAAGAACGTCCGCCTCTTCACCAACGTCGACGGCCTCACCGGAGGCATTCGCCTCTGGCAGCTCTGACCCAGCGACATCGACGAAACACCACGGCCCCGCCGAGACGAGCTCGGGCGGGGCCGTAGCGGGCGTGTTCGACCGTCAGTTCGTCGAGGGTTGCGCCTCGCGCTTGGCCATCTCGTCGAGGTAGGCCTGCGAAGGCTGCGGCATCCGCTCGAGAGCCGCTTCGAGCACGTCGTCGAGGCGATTGACGAGCACGAACTCGAGCTCGTCGCGCACCTCGCGCGGCACCTCTTCCAGGTCCGCCTTGTTGCGCTCGGGCAGGATCACGCGCTTGATGCCCGCCCGGTGGGCGGCGAGCGTCTTCTCCTTCACGCCCCCGATCGGGAGCACGCGCCCACGGAGCGAGATCTCCCCCGTCATCGCGACGTCGTGGCGCACCCGGATTCCCGTGAGCAACGACACGATGGCGGTGAACATCGTGATCCCGGCGCTCGGCCCGTCCTTCGGCATCGCGCCGGCCGGGATGTGGATGTGGATGTCGCTCTTCTCGAGGAAGTCCTTGGGGATCCCGTACTTCTCGGCGTTGGTGCGCACGTAGCTCAACGCCGCATGCGCGCTCTCCTTCATCACGTCGCCGAGCTGCCCGGTGAGCTGCATCTTGCCGCTGCCGAACATGCGCGTGACCTCGATGAAGAGGATCTCGCCGCCGACGCTCGTCCACGCCAGGCCCGTGGCCACGCCGGTTTCCTCGGTGCGCTCGGCCACCTCGCTCGTGTACTTGATCGGGCCCAAGAACTCGCGCAGGTCGTCCTCGCTCTTGATCGTGCGCGGCGTGGTGTCGCCCTCGG